>NZ_DAISHJ010000016.1:0-7570 GCF_036822615.1 Aggregatilinea sp.
CGGCGCGCCGGACAAGCCCGCTCTGGCGCTGGAAACACGCTATGGGGGTCGGGTCGGGCTGGCGCGGCTGGTCCCGATCTGGCAGATCGGGCGGCGGCAGATCTATGAGGCGCAGGGCTACAGCCAGCCGCCGGTGATCACGCACTTCGCGCCGGACTGGCTGCGCCTCTCCGCCGCGCTGACGCCCGTCGTGCAGGTCGACATCGACTTCTGGACGATGGAATCGCAGGCGGTCGGCGGACGCTTCACGCTGCGCAATACGAGCGCACAGGCCGTCGGCGTGCAGCTCGATTTCGTCGCGCAGATCGCCACCACGCGCAACGCCGGGGTGCAGATCCTGTTCCTGTCGCTGCAAAACGGCCAGAGCGCGCTGCAATTGGGCCGCATGGAGGGGCTTCAGCCGGTACTGCTGCTCGAAGGCGCTACCGGAGTCACCACGCGTCCCCGTCTGACGCGCACCCTGACTCTCGACCCCGGCACGGAAACCGCCCTACGCTGGACGCTCGCCAGCATGCCCACCCGCGACGAAAGCCTGCTGCTCGCGCATAAGTGGCTGTCGCAGAATTGGGCCCCACATCTGGCCGCGATCGAGCGCCGCCTGCGCGCCCAGCCGGAGATCGAAACCGGGCGAAAAACGTGGGACGCCGCTCTCGCCTGGAGCCAGCAGATCGTGCTGCGCAGCTTTTTGGGCGCAACGGGCAGCCTGCCCTACGCGTCGTTCGTCTCGGCGCGCCGCCCGCTCGACGGCTATCCGCTGAGCGGCACGCATGCCAGCGGCTTCAACGCGGCCTGGGGCGGCCAATCCGCCCCCGACGCCCTGCTGATCGCGCCCGCGGTCGCGCTGGCCGCGCCGGATCTGGCGAAGGGCATCGTGCGCAACTTCCTGGCCGTGCAGCGGCACGACGGCTTCATTGACGCGCGCCCCGGCCTCGACGGGCAGCGCACAGGCGTCCTCGCGCCGCCGCTTCTGGCGACCCTGACCCACACCGTCTACCACTTCACGCGCGATCGCTCGCTGCTCACCGACGCCTTCCCGCGCCTGCGCCAGTTCTTCGAGCGCTGGTTCAAGCCGGACATGGACCGCGACGGCGACGGCCTGCCCGAATGGTCGCAGGTCGATCAGGGCGCGTTCGGCGGGCCGCTGTTCGGCTCTGGCTCGACCGCCGGGCAGGGCCTCGATATCAGCACCGTCGAGTCGCCCGATCTGGCCGCATATCTCGTGCACGAGGTGGGCGCGCTGATCCGCATCGCGGAGATCCTGAACCGTCCCGAAGACGTCGCGGCGCTCACCGCCCGGCGCGATGCGCTGGCCGGGCAGCTTCAGGCGTTGTGGGACGCCGGGGCGCAAACCTTCGTGCTGCGCGATCGCGCCACGCACAGCACTCCCTCCGGCGAAGTGATCTACGAGGCGAAGGGCGATCAACCCCTGCGCGAGCGCACCGATCTGCCCTACGCCAGCCGCCTGCTCCTGCGCGCTATCGGCGGCCTGACGCGCAAGCCGTCCCTGAGCTGCACGATCGAAGGCGTGGACGCCAACGGCAAGCCCGCCCGCGAGGAGATCCCCGGCGACGCGTTCGACTGGTATCGCAGCGCGGGCGCCGCCACGACGCGCACCGTCTGGACCGCCCTCACGAGCGTCAAATTCTCCGGCCTCAGCCGCGTCTATACCGTTCAGGTGGGCACGGTCAATCTGCGCCAGCAGGATCTCGGCCAGTTCGTGCCGCTGTGGACCGACGCCCTCAGCGACGAGCAGGCCGACGCCTTGATTGCAACCCTGAGCGATCCCCCACGCTGGTGGCGCGCCTATGGGCTGTCCGCCAGCCCGGCGGACGATCCCACCTACGCGACCGGCGGCAATGTCGTGTGGCCCTACTGGAATATGCTGCTGGCCTGGGCGCTGATGGATCACGGTCGCCACGCGGAGGCCGCCGACCTGTTCGGGCGCGTCATCGCCGCGCAGATCCGCTGCCTGGAAAGCGGGCAGAGCTTCCGCGCCAGCTACCATGCGGATACGGGGGACGGCATCGGGGATACGGGTGTGATCATGGGCGCGGTATCGCTGGCGTGGTTCGCGCGGCTGTTCGGCGCGTACGTCCTCGCGCCCGATCTCGCCGTGATCACCGGGCCGCTGGCGTTCGAGGGCGAGCACATGGCCTGGACGCAGCACGGCGTGCGCATCACGCGCGGCGCGGACGGCACGACCGTGCAGTTCCCGTCCGGCGGTGAGGTGACGCTGCCGCCCCACGCCGATCCGCAGGTCGTGCGCGATCCGTCCGGCATGCCCACGCCGCTGACCCCGCCCACCGAGCCGGAGCCGGTCACCGACGGCGATCTGCCGTTCCCTGCCGCCGAGGAGCAGCCGGTCGCGCCGGAGCCGGATCAGGCAGCGGACGCGGGACCGTTCTTCACACTCGACGACGATCCGCTCCCCGAAATCGACTGATCGCGCCCATCCGGGCTGCAAAAATACGCACGTAGGGGCAGTTCGTGAACTGCCCCTCGATCATTGATCATTCACTCGCCTTGACACGGGCGGGCTTACCCTACCCGGCGGGCGATGCAAGCATCGCCCCTACAAAACCCGCCGTCACCCGCTTGTCTCCCCTCTCCAACTTGATTGGAGCGGGGCCGGGGGTGAGGTCGCCATTGTCCTTGCCTTTGCCCGCTGCTTTGTGCCTCTGCTTTGAACTAACAACTTAAAACTGACGACTAAAAACTGTTATTGCAGCCCCAGCACCCGCAGGATCCCCGGCGCGATGCCCGTCAGATCGCGCATCCCGTTCGCAAACTCCTGCCGCGCCGCGCCGATCGCGATCGTGGGCACGGCGTTTTCCGTGTGGTGGCGCGTGCTGAGATCCTCCATGTTGCCGTGATCGCTCGTGATCACGATCAAGCCGTGTTCGTCGTCCCAGGCGTCGAGCAGCCCCGCCATCACGCCGTCGAACAGTTCCAGCAGCGCGACGCCGCGCTCCAGCGGCCCCCGGTGGCCGATCACGTCCGTCACCCAGTGCTCGAAGAAGGTGAAGGTACGCTGCTGCGCCAGCGCCGCCAGCCGCCGCCCGGCTTCCGCGCGCTCGTACAGCGGCGTATCCACATACCCCAGCTCGTCGCGCCAGCCCTGCCCCGTCCAGTCGGGACTCATCGCCGCGCCGGAGTAAATATCCGTGTCGGTAAACAACCCCTGTCCGGTCGAAAGCGCGGCCTGTTGGTTGGACGACGGCAGCCGTTTGCCGCTCGCCATCGCCTCGTGAAAGCGCGGCGGAAACGCGTTGATCAGCGCCGCTGTGCCGCCTGCCGCCGTAACGCGCTTGAACACGTTGTCCTCGTCCACGATCGCGCGGATCTCCGCGGTCGGGCGCGGCCCGTAATGCTCCCCGATCTCGGCGGGCACGTTGCGCCCCGTGACGATCGTCGCCTGCCCGGTCGCGCTTTGGGGGCGTCCCGGCACGCCGAGCGTTGCGTCGGTGGGAATGAACAGCGCCCGCCCGGTATCGCACCGGGGTGTGCCGCTCAGCCAGTGGTGCCCCCCCGCCAGCGCGTCGAGTGTCGGCGTGCACGCGGCGGCGAACGGGTTCACCGCCGGATCGTTGTCGCCCAGGCCCACCCCATCCAGAAACATGAGCAGCACGTGTTCGGTCATGGCTGCCCCACACGGATCAGGGTGTACCAGTTGCTGGGGCGCCCGCGAGCGGAATCCGTGCCCGGCATGCTGGACACCACCTCGAACTCAGGCCCGAATAACGCCGCGACGCCTGCCGGATCGATCCCCACATGCCGCCCGCTGTGCGCGCTGACGTGCGGCATGAACGCATACAGCAGGTACGTCGTGCCGGGATGCGTCAGGCGTTTGAAGTGGGCGGCATAGCCCCGGCGCGGCTCAGGATCGAGCACGTGCAGGCAGCCCACGTCGATCGCCAGATCGAACGGGGCCTGCGTGGGCAAAAAGTCGAGCGCCGTCACGTCGCCCGTGCGGAATGTGCAGCGATCCGCCACGTCCGCGCGGTTGGCCTTGCGCCGGGCGGCCACGATCGCGTTGGGCGCGAAGTCAATTCCCGTCACAGTCCAGCCGTGCGCGGCCAGAAACAGCGACGACGTGCCGGTCCCACAGCCGAGATCGAGCGCGCGGCCCGGCGGATCGCCCACGGCCTCTCGCGCCGCGACCCACGCGGTGATCTCCGGAGGCACGATGCCCCGGTCCCACGGCGCGTCGCCGCGCAGATAGCGCCAGGAAAATCGCAGCCGGGAACGGATCGACGGTGGCAGCATAGGCGTCCCCCTCTTTAGGCTCATGCGCGAATCAGCGCGCGTTCGTTTGCAGATAATCGAGAATGAACGGATTCGTAGCGCGCTCTGCGCCGATGGTCGTATTGTCCATGTGGCCGGGCAGCACGATCGTGCTGTCGCCCAGCGGCAGCAGCTTCTCCACGATCGCGTGCATTAAGGTTTCATAGTCGCTGCCGGGCAAGTCGGTCCGCCCGATGCTGCCGCGAAACAGCACGTCGCCGCTGAGCACCGTATTTTCGCTGCGCAGCACGTAGCTCACGTGGCCGGGCGCATGGCCGGGCGTAAACAGCACCTCCAGCCGGATCGCGCCCACCTCGATCACGTCGCCTTCCTCAACGAACCCATCCGGCTCGGCGGCAGGCGGCACCTCGATCCCCAGCCACGCCATCGTCGCCTGTGGCAGCGTCTGCACCAGCGGCAGATCGAGCCGGTGCACGCGGAACGGCGCGCCGGTAATCTGCTTGAGATCCGCGCTCGCCATGATGTGATCGAAATGCCCATGCGTCGCCAGGATCTCGCGGATCGTCCAGCCCTGCTCCTGGGCCGTTTTTGCGATCAGGCTGGCGCGGTCCACCGGATCGATCACAACGGCAAGGCCGCTGTCTGTATCTCCTACAATGTAACAATTCGTTTGAATCGGCCCTAGCGTGAGCTTGAGGATCTCTATCGCCATCGAATAACCCTTCCTGCGGGTATAGACATTGTCCAAATGGTAGCGCCACGGAAATAACTTGCCAACATAACGGCGAGGAGGGGGTGTAATACAACTATGACCATTTTTTGATCTCATATTAATTTCGACTCGCAATAATGGACTCAAGCGCGCCCGCCACACGCAGATCTTTCACGGCAAAAATACGGCAATGGCGGGTAATTTCCTGAATTGTGTAAATAATTGCGATTTTTCAGGATCTTTTTACTTAGTTCATGTAAGGTCCATTTAACGGCGTCGGTGTAAAGGGTACACGTCTTTATAGTAGTCGGATTACAACTCATAGGAGGCATCATGTCCCAGAAGTCTCGGTGGTATAAATGGCAGCGCGGTCAGGCTCTCTTCGAATACTGGCCCACTCTGCCCATCGCCATCGCCATCATGCTGAGCGCTGGCGCTCTCACGTCGTTCATCTCGAACAGCTTCCAGAAGACGGTTATTGGTATCGAAGGCACGGGCCTGACCTGCGCCCCCGCGATGGAAACCGATGCCGAGACGGAAGGCCCGTCCTACGCCGCCCTCGGTGACCACACCGTCCAGATGACGGGCTATCAGTACGATCCCGAAGAAGATGTCACCCGCGTTTCCTATCAGGTAACGTCCGGCAAGAAGCCGACCATCAGCCACTGGACCCTCGGCATTCCGGTCGCGTTCCAGAGCATCACCTCGGTCGAAGGCGACACCAAGTTGGAATGGGGCGACGACCCGACGATCGGTCTGAGCGGCCTGAAGTTCGACACCGGTTATGAATCCGCAGCCCTGCCTTCCGGCCTCGAAGGCTACTCACTCGTCAGCATGAGCTACCGCGTTGACGATGGCCTGACCCGTAACATCTACCTGACCCTCGAAGGTCACTACGAACTGAGCATCGTCAATCTTGGTGTTAAGGCCGGTACGGGCACGTACACGGGCGAAATCGTCGCCCCCGTGACGCCGTACACGGAACCGGAAGAAACGGCAGATCCGTCCTGCTCCGCCTCATAGCCCGGATCTGCCTTTTCAAGTTCTCGATGGCGTGCCTGCTCTCCGGTGTTGTAGTTCGGAGAGCAGGTGCCCATCCTGCCCTGGAATGTTAACAAAGTAATTGGTAGGGGGACCGATGGGATATCCAGCTTCACAACCATACAACTCGCAAGCGCAGGACGGTATTCGCGGCTGGATCATTATCCTGCGCGAACTGATGATCGTCGCCATCCTGCTGACCTGGGAACTGAGCAAGCTCGGCAAAGAACGCTTCATGCGTTTCTCGCCGCGCGTCCGCGGTCTCATGCTGATTATCGTGGCGGTGCTCATGCTCGCGCTGACGGGCATCCTGGTTGCGGCAGCCATGTATGAAGCGCCTGTGCCCACCATCCGCGAACAGATCGCGGTCGCGCCCTATTCGCTGGAAGGCCGTAAGCTTCCGCCGATCGTCGATGGCAGCTTTATTTCCATGCCGGACGAATTTGGCGATTTCGAGCGGCTTAGCGAAGTACCCGCCGACGCGTCCACCAGCAGCCTCATCAACCAGTGTGTTCTCGATACCAGCGTCGGCCAGGACAATGAATGCAATGTCCAGCAGATGCGCACCCAGATTGCCTTCGAGCGCTACCGGTCCGGTCAGGGTTGGGTGGATATTTCCATCGCCAAGATCGGCACCCCTGGCGATACGCTCGAAATGGTCGCCGGGCTGTACCGCTACGCGCGGCGCACCGGCCAGACCGGCAACTTTGCGATTTACGGCGTCGGTCCCATCGACTTTTTCTACAGCCGCGAGCCGGGCTGGATTACCTTTGTCTATTCGCATGACCAGTGGATCATCAGCATTTCGTCCCGCACACAGGCCATGCTTGATGCAGCAGTCAATCAATTCCCGTATTAACGCACGATCGATATAACGCTCGCTGGTCATCCGGCGGGTTACCAGGAAACACGAGAAACGGCGCGGGGGGGCGCCGTTTTTCGTTCCGTTTGAACTTCGACCGCCGCTGTCTCGCTCTCCACCATCCCGTCGGCGTTGGCACGCCCACGCGTGACGTTAAACCCCCTCAGCGGGAAAATGGACTGTCGTGCTTTTCGTAGGGGCGATGCTTGCATCGCCCGTTAAGACAAAAACGGGTAGAGCAAACTCTACCCGCACGGTATCACCGCTGTCACTTCCACCTTGACGCCCGCGGGCTTTACCCCGCCCCGACAAAACCCGGTTGTGCGCTGCCTGTCTCCCCTCTCCAATCTGATTGGAGAGGGGCCGGGGGTGAGGTCGCGTTTGCTCTTGCCTTTGCTTTTGGCTCTCAGCCAACGTCTAACCGCTATGCCGCATTACTCCGCCGCAGCACCATCGCGGGCAGATCGCGCAGCTCGCGGATGCCCAGCACCAGCCCGGCCCCCGCAAACGCGACGCCGCCCGCCCCGGCCAGCACCGCCACACGGATCGCCGTGCGCAGCGTGCCCGCGTTATGGAAGCCCGCCGCGCCCAGCACCGCATCCGTGCCCAGCACCACGATCCCCATCACCACCGTCGCGCCCACCGTGCGCGCGGTCGTCAGGGCCAGCCCGCGCCCGTCGATGTCGCCCCAGCGGCGGCGCAGGATCGCC
>NZ_DAISHJ010000016.1:7626-60506 GCF_036822615.1 Aggregatilinea sp.
CCAGCCCGCCCACGCCCGCGAGGCCGGTCAGCGCCTTCACCGTCTCGTCACCGTCCGCGCTCCACCGCGCGCTGAGGTCGCCCAGGCCGCCATCGAGCCGGTACACGTACCCGACGTACACCGCGCTCACGACCGCGATGTTCACCACGGCGGCGATCAGCGACACCCACAGCGGCGTATACGTATCCTTGTCCGCGTAGAAGCTGCGCGCGATGATCTCGTGCACGCTCTGGAAAATCAGCCCGAACGCGAAGAACTGCAGGGCGCTGTACACCAGATCGCCCTGCCGTGCGTCGAACTCGCCGCGTTCCAGCAGGCTCACCAGCGGGCGACCGACCAGGATCAGCCCGGCGGCGGCGGGAATCGTGGCGATCAGCACGAAGCGCACCGCGCCCGCCATCGTGCGGCGGCGGCTGTCGCGCTGGCCCAGCTCGCTGAATGCCGCCAGCGTTGGGAACACCACGAAGCCCATCGCGCTGCCGATCAGCGTTTCGGGAATATTCATCAGCCGGTAGCCCCAGTCGAACGACGCGACCGCTCCGCTGCCCATGCGCGACGCGAAACTGTTGAGCGCCAGCGTATTGAACGTCACCACGCCCAGCCCCATCACGCGCGGCAGCATCAGCACGATCACGCGCCGCAGCGCCGGGTCGCGCCAGCCGAAGCGCGGCTTCCAGCGCACCCCGAAGCGGATCAGGCCGGGAACCTGGATACTCAGGTGCATCACCGAGCCGAGCACCGCGCCCCACGCGATGCCGTCCACGCCCAGCGGCTTGATCAGCACGGCCACGCCGAACAAAATGCCCACGTCGAACATGATCGGGGCCAGCGCGGGCAGCAAAAAGTGGTTGAAGCTGTGCAAAATGCCTTGCAGCATGCCGCTGACGCTGAACACGATGGTGCTGATCAGCAAGATGCGCATCAGCCGCGCCGTCTCATCGACCTTATCGGCGCTGAACCCCGGCGCGACGACGTGTTCCACCAGCCACGGCGCCAGCGCGAAGCCGATCACGCTCAGCGCCAGCGTCACGGCCAGCACGGTATTGATCACGTTGCTCGCCAGCATCCACGCGCGGTCGCGGTCGTCGTGCGCCAGCAAACTGCTGAAGATCGGGATGAACGCGTACGACAGCGCCCCGCCGCCGATCAGCAGCACGATCTGCTCCGGGATGCGGTTGGCCGTTACGTACGCGTCCCACTTGTCGCCTGCGCCGAACACGTCAGCGATAATGAACGTCTGGATCAGGCTGATCGCCTTTGACGTGGCAAACGCCGCGATCAGGATCAAAGTGTTGCGCGCCATGCTGCGCGCGTCGGAACGGTTGGGCATCGGGGAAGACACGGATTCACTCATCGCGGGCGATCACCTCGTTTGTGAATGCGGATCAAATCAAAGGTCGCTCAAAGCTCATCGGGGGGCGCGAGTCTGGAACCCGCCCCGCCCAAACCCCGTTGGTGCTGCCTGTCTTCCTTCTTCGATCAAAGTGAAGAAGGGCCGGGGCAAGATCGCGTTCAGGGCAAAAAAATCGCCGGGCCGTTATCGGGCCCGGCGCGGTGCGGCACGTAGGTCTATGCAGCCGGTCCGGGACTAGCTGCCGGTTGCGTTGGCGACGAAGGTCCCGTTCTGGACCTGCGCTTTGGCTTCCTGGGCCGGGAAGAAGTTCTTGTTCAGGCTCAGCGCCCGATCCAGGTTCGAGACGGCCTGGCTGGCGTCGCCCTCGGCGGCATAGGCCAGACCTTCGTAGTAGTACGTTTCCTCGACAAACGTCGTGGTCCCCAGGTTCGACTTGGCGAGCGCCAGCACGTCGTTGTAGCGGCCCACGTTGTAATACGCTTCGTACGGCCCGAACTGGTACCACAGCATACGCCACGGCAGTTGAAGCTGGAAGGCGCGGTCATAGGCCAGCGCGGCGTTCTCGTAGTCCTTCAGCGCGACGTAGGCCGTGCCCATGTTGAACCACGCATACTTGTCTTCGACGTTCTTGGTCGCCTCGGTGCGGGCGGTTTCCAGCGCGACCCGCGCGCCGTATTCGGGATCGACGTAATCGCCCAGCGCCTGCCGCAGCTCCGTCTCGCGCGAAGGCTCGTAGACGACGATGAACACGCGGTTGAACTGCCGCCACACCGAATCGATGTCCGAATACGATTCCGGCATACCCTGCATGTTGCCGTGGCCGAGGAAGCTGTCGAACGCGAAGAACGTCTGCGCGCTGTCGTCGTATCCCATCAGCAGTTGGTAGTGGCCCATCCAGTCTTCCCCGGCGGGCTGGAAGCCGCGTTCGATAATCACCGGGAAGTTGAGCGCCAGCAGCCGCTTGAGCACCTGCTCGCTACCGCCGATGCGGTACAGCGCGCGCATGCCCGAATTGTCGTTCACGAAGCGCACCATCTGCCACGGGCTGACGTTTTTGTCTTCGCTGTTGGGCTTCATCCAGTTCGCGGCGGTCGTCTGCGTATCGGTCCAGCCGTAATAGCTCAGCGCCATGGTCATGGTCGTCGGGCCGCAGTTGTTCCACCGCTGCGCTTCGTACTTGATGCCGCTCAGCCGCGTGGACGCTGGCATCGCAATATCGGCGGGCTGCGCCACCGCGACTTCCTGCGGGGCCGGGGTCCAGGTCGCGTCGGCGGGCATCTGTGTCGGCGCTTCGTACACGGGCAGCGGCGTCGCTTCTTCAGGTGTGCCCGCCATCCCAACCGGGATGCCGCCCGCGTCTTCACTGCCGGTCGCGCCTTCGTCCAGCGTGGAGGTCGGCCCGGCGACGGCTTCGGTGGCTTCCGGCGTCGCCGTGATTTCAGGCGTCAGCAGAAGCTGCTGCGCGGCGCTGCTGTCGCCCGCCCCGCTGATCGTCGGCAGCACCTCGAAGGGTACGGTCGGTTTGAAATATTCGGCAGGGGGAAACAGGTCGATGATGCGCTGCTGGTAGCGCGGCTCCAGGTTGCGGAAGAAGGGCGGGAAAATAATCGCCGCCACAATGAGCGCCACGATGCCGAACGCGACGAATGCGCCGCCCACGGCCATCAGCGCCTTGGCCCACCCCGGCAGGCGGCTGGCTCCACGGCTGAGCCGTGCCTGCTGGCGGCGGCGTGGGCCGCTCAACGGAATATTTAGCGCTCCCGGGGCCGGAAGGCGATCGTAATCATTGGGGACGTTCGAAGGAACGCGCGGTACTTTTGACGTATTGTTTTTATCCAACCTGACCTGCTCCTTCGCCGACCGGCGGGCAGACAACCTGCCGGGTCATCCGGTCGTTTTGTGGCCGCTGCGCGGGCCGTTTTTTACAGTACGCCGAACGAGATGCGCAGCCTATACGATACGAGTGAACGAGCGTTTGAATGGCGGGCGACCACGAGGCACGATGACCCCGCCGTTCTCCCCGTGCTGCGCGGCACTATAGCGCATTTGGGCCGAGTCTGCCAGCATCTACAGGCGCAAACGGGGCCTGTTTCGCGGCGGCATCACCGGCCATCCGCGAGCGACGGTTCACCCTGACGATCTTGCACTAGTATCGCACAAGCGGAGCCGTTGTCTAGCGCCAAATGACCTACGGCTCCTCGGCGATACCCATCCGGTTTGCCCGGCGTGCTGTGCCTCTGATCTGCAGGGTGGAAACTGCGATCTGCTATAATACGAAGGCAACACATACCGGAACACTGACTCATTTCCGGGCGACTGCCGCGCACCGGGACAGCCGCCACGCGTCAGAGCCAAAGGAGCGCCCGTCCATGCTTCGATCCCGCCCGATGTCCAGCCGGTTGTTGATCTTGCTGCTAGCGCTGCTGACTGCAACGCTGGCCTGCAGCCTGTCGAGCGGCGACGAGGCCGACCCCACGCCGACGCGCATCCCCATTATTCTGACGCCCACCGCCGCCGTGACGCTCACGCCGACCGTGGTTATCCTCACGCCCACCCCGCTCCCGACCGGCGTCGCCCTGCCCGCCTCCACGGCCATCCCGGCCACGCAGATCAACTGCGTGGCGCAAACCGGCTGGCCGCTCTACACCGTGGCCGCGGGCGATACGTTGGGCGTCATTGCCGCCGTAACCGGGACCACCGTGGCCCAGCTTGCCTCGGCCAACTGCCTGACCAACACCGAGCTGATCTACGTCGGCCAGCAGCTTCGCGTGCCGCAGCTTCCGCCTGTAGCGACGGCCATTCCCACCAGCAACCCGCGGCTGCCGATCTACAGCACCGCCCTCACGGTCGATCCGCACTGGACCACCGTGAACGGCACGGCGATCACCTATTCCGAAGTCGTGCGGATCAACGCGGGCGAAGTGCTCAACGCGGCCAGCGTCGCGTTTTACGTCAACGATCCGTCCGGCGGCCCCGCGATCGGCGTCGGCTCGGACCTGGACCCGTACGACGGCGCGTTCATCGATTACGACTTCCCGGCGGCGGGCGTATACACCTTCCAGGCGTTCGCAGCCAACGAGGTCGGCACGCTGCCCAGCACGACCTTCACCATCACGTACGATCCGTCCTACCAGCCGCCCGGCGGCCAACGCAACCTGCTGACCATCACGCCCATCATCAGCACGGCGGGCGGATGGTACACGCTGCAAGGCGGCGCGACGGTGACGATCGCCTGGCCCGATGGCCCGGTCGGCGCGCTCAAGGTCGACTTCACGTTCTCGCCCACCGGCGGGACCAGTGGCAGCAGCGCCGCGCAGCTCATCGGCACGGATGCCAATCCGGCAGACGGCTCCGCGATTACCTGGGCCGTTCCGTCCGCGACGGCGGGCTATCTCCAGGCGCGCGCCACCATGCCCGACGGCTCGACGCAGACCAGCGAGATCGCCAGCGTGATGTCGTCGTGACTTCCGCCCACGATGGGTCAGGGGCGGGCCGATAACCCGCCCCGCATTTCACTTTGCCCCTGTGATAGTGGGTTTGGGCCGGGGCAAGGTCGCTTTTTTCACCGGCACTCGCATACATCAGGACGGATGTGCATGACCTGGGGCATTCTCGCAGCGGTGATCGGCGCGATAGCACTGATCGCCGCGCTGTTGTGGTATCTGCTGATCAAAACCGAAGGCATCTATTTGGGTCGCCGCACGGTGATCTGGCTTTACGACGTCTACGCGGGCCGCTACGACGGCATCAAGCAGTACGATCCCATCACCGAAGACTATTTCCTCGCGCGGCCCATCCTCCAACATCTGACGCACGTCCGCGCGCCGCTCGTGCTCGACGTAGCGACCGGCACGGGCCGTTTGCCCGTCGCGCTGCTCGAACAGCCCGATTTCCAGGGGCGCATCGTCGCGATCGATCTCAGCCGCAAGATGCTGGCGGGAGCCGCGCCCAAGCTCGCGCCCTTTGGCCGCCGCGCCGCGCTGCTGCACCTGCCCGCCGAGCGCCTGCCCTTCCCAGACGGCACATTCGACCTCGTGACCTGCCTCGAAGCGCTCGAATTTATGATGGACCCGCGCGCCGTCCTGCGCGAGCTGGTGCGCGTGCTGCGTCCCGGTGGGCCGCTGGTGCTCACCAACCGCCAGGGCCTCGACGCCAAACTGATGCCGGGCCGCACCTTTTCCCACGACGCGCTGAAGGATCTGCTCAAGGATCTGGGCATGGGCCGCGTCGAGATCGAGCTGTGGCAGGTAGATTACCGCATCGTCTGGGCGGAAAAACCGGGCACGCTGCCGCCCGCCGGACCGCTCGCCCTGGAAGAGATCTGGCGCTGCCCCGCCTGCGGTGCCGTCGAGATGATCCCGGTCGAAGGCGGCTGGCGCTGTCTGAACTGCGAAGCGCGCGTGCCGGTCGGGGACGACGGCGTGATCGAAGCGGAACGGTTCAGCAAAGATTAGGGCGTGTTATGCGCTTTTCGAGCGCGAGAACTGCTTTCGCACGCATTCCTTCTCGCAGCGATCCGTAGGGGCGGGGCTTGCTCCGCCCGTTTTTACGCTCATTTGTCGCCGCGCAGCAGGGTTACATTGGGGCGATTCCCCTTCCCTCCGCTTGCGTGGGGGAAGGGGCCAGGGGATGGGAGGGCTGTACGTTCAACAAGCTCTAATCCGCGAACGCCGCAACCTGTCGTACAATGAGGGACACAACAGCTTTTGCCCGCTTCGAGCCTAAGGAGCCGTCCCCATGAACGCCTCGAACATGAGCTTTGCCGATCTCGACCGCGACACGCTCGAAAAGGTCCGCGCGCTGGAATCCGAGCTCGGCACGGTGATCCTGGCCGTTAAGCCGGCGCTGAAGCCCGCCGACCTCACGCCCGAACAGGTCGAAAAGCTGAAGGCCAAAGAGCGCGAGCTGGGCCTGATCCTGCTCGCCTACGAACAGGCGTAGCGGACCATCGAGGCGCAAGCGCGGCCCCTCGATCGTAGACCCCATACCCGCACGGCACGCAAAGGGAAAGAACGTGGTTTCCTTTTTATTGACGTTTGTGCGTCTGGCCCGCGCCGTGGCGCGCAGTTGGACCGATCCCGAATTCCGCGCGTTGGTGGTGGTGTTCGTCGTGCTGCTCGCCAGCGGCACGATCTTCTACGCGGGCGTCGAGGGCTGGTCGGTGCTCGACGCGCTGTACTTCAGCGTCGCCACCATGTCCACCGTCGGCTATGGCGACTTCGCCCCCCGGACCAACGTGGGCAAGATCTTCACCATTATCTATCTACTGGTTGGCGTTGGTGTGTTCGTCGCGCTGGTAGGCAAGCTCGCCCTGGCCGTCATCCAGAAATCAAACGATCCGGCATAATCGCCCCACTCCGTCCCCCTCCCACTTCAATTTGTAGGGGCGGGTCTGTGACCCGCCCACCCGCAGTACTCACACTTCACTTCTTCTTCGGAGGGCTGATTCTCACCCAGGTACGATCTGGCTTCTGTGTAGGAGGCAGTGGTCTATCCGTGGGCTCAATTGTTACTTGGCGCGGATGAGGAATCTTTCCGCCTCTAGGGCCGCGTTCCTCATATTCTCCCGAGCGCTCCGGAATTTCTCCTGGTTTTTGTGGATCTGTCATCGTTTGCTCTTGTCCTTTTCTACGCGACCCGCTGCCAGCGATACTGATCTTTGATGTATGCGTGGAAGTACTTCCCATGCGAGGATGCGTTCATGAGAGCCAGATAGACACTGTAGGGCACACCGTAGTATCGGTATATCCCCCCGCTATTGAATTCGATCTCCAGCGTGCTCGTTGCTGACTCATAGCCAACTGAGCGGAGATCCTCTGACTGGACGTACTGTCGGTTCATGTTCTTTCCCCTCTCATAGTGATAGCGAGCGAAACACAATGCGCGCGCACGCCTGAGATAAAGGAAAATAATCGTATATAGTTGGGTTATTGAGAGGAGTTTAAGTTGAACAGCAAAAGGCTTAAAGCGAAGCAAAATCACCATATATGGGTACTGCGTCATATTATAACCCCTATATATAGAATTTGTGCCATAAAGTACAATTGAAGATTGGGTTCCAGCATTCAGACCATTCGTTCTACGACAAGTCTCTCGCCAATTCATAAATCCCCCCGCCGTGCTCTTGACCTTGCGTTTGCTGACCGCTGACCGCTGACCGCTGACCACTGACGGCTGATCGCTGCCTCCACTAACAACTAAAAACTGACGGCTAATAACTTCCCCCAAATGTGCTACAATTCGCGGAGTTTTTGACCGGCCCGTTCGTGTTGCCAGGAGTAACCCGCGTGAATCCGATTCCTAATCAGCTCGCCGTCCTGATCCGTGACGCGCTCGCCAGCGCGCAGGCTGCCGGAGAGCTGCCCACCTTTGATCTGCCCGAATCCATCCCGGTCCAGCGCAGCGCCAAGCCCGAGTTGGGCGACTACGCCAGCCCGGTCGCCATGCAGCTCGCCAAGCCCGCGCGTCAGGCCCCGCTCGCCATCGCGCAGAAGATTGCCGCGCACCTCACCTCGCCGGACTACGTGACCGGCATCGAGGTGGCCGCGCCCGGCTTCCTGAACTTCCGCCTCGATCCGGCGTGGCTGCTGGACCAGGTGGAAGCGATCATCGCCGCGGGCGACGCCGTGTTCACGCTCGATATCGGCGCGGGCCAGACCGCCCAGGTGGAGTGCGTCAGCGCCAACCCGACCGGCCCGATCACCGTGGGCCGCACGCGCGGCGGCGTGATTGGCAGCACCATGGCGAACGTCCTGACCGCGCTCGGCTACACCGTGCAGATGGAGTACTACTTCAACAACGCGGGCCGCCAGATGGAAATGCTGGGGCGCAGCGTCCAGGCCCGCTACCTGGAAGCGCTCGGCCTGCCGTTCGAGTTCCCCGAAGCGGGCTACCAGGGCGACTACATTGGCGACATCGCCCGCGATCTCGTGGCGCAGCACGGCGACGCGCTCAAGGACGCGGAGTGGAAAGCCTTCAAGGACGAAGCCGAGCGGTCGATCTTCGCCTGGATCGAGCGCAGCCTCGCCCGCGTCAGCATGAAGTTCGACCACTTCTTCAACGAGAACAGCGTCTACGAGAGCGGCGCGGTCTGGCGCATCCTCGAACAGTTGGAACAGGGCGGCTACGTCTACCGCGCAGTCAACCGCGAAGGCGCGAGCGAGGAAGAGATCGCCAAGACTCCGGCGGACGCAAAAGAAGCGGTATGGTTCCGCTCCACCATGCTCGGAGATGAGGAAGACCGCGTGCTGGTCAAGTCCTCCGGCGAGCCGACTTACGTCCTGCCCGACATCGCCTACCACGTCGATAAGCTGGATCGCGGCTTCGCGTACCTGATCAACGTGCTCGGCACGGACCACATCATCGAGGCGCAGACCGTCGCGCGCGGCTTGCAGGCCATCGGGCGCGATCCGCGTCCCGTCCACGTGCTGCTGCACCAGTTCGTAACGCTGTTCGAAGGCGGCGAGGCGCGCAAGATGAGCACCCGTCGCGGCGAGTACGTCACGCTCGACGAGCTGGTGGAAGACGTCGGCGCGGACGTGGTGCGCTATTTCATCCTGGCCCGCAGCCCCAACAGTCACCTCGAATTTGACCTCGATCTCGCGCGCCAGCAGGCCAACGAAAATCCGGTCTACTACATCCAGAACGCGCACGTCCGCTGCGCCGGGATCTTCCGGCAGGCCGCCGAACAGGGCCTCACCGACGACGGCGCGGATCTGTCGCTGTTGGGCGAGCCGGAGCAAGCCTTCCTGCGCAAGATGCTGGAGCTGCCCGAAGTGCTCGTGCAGGCCTACGACGAGCTTGCGCCGCACAAGGTCGCGTTCTACGCGCTCGACCTCGCGCGCCAGTTCCACCCGCTCTACGAGGAAGTCCGCGTGCTGCACAGCGAAGTCCCGGCGGACGTGGCGAAAGCCCGCCTGCGCTTCTACCGCGCCGCGCAGATCGTCTTCAAGCGCGTCCTGATGTTGATGGGTATGTCTGCGCCGGAAGTCATGTAACCGCCCAACCGAGGCCGCAATGCAGGGACAGGAACAGCAGATCATGGTCGTGGTGGGTGTGCCGACCGCCTACGCCGACGCCGTCATGGACGCCATCGCGTCGGCGGGCGGCGGGGTGCTGGGCAACTACACCCACTGCGGCTACCGTCTGGAAGGCATGGGCCAGTTCAAGCCGAACGAGGCCGCCTCGCCCGCCGTGGGCGAGAAAAACGAAGTGAACTACGTCCCGGAAACGCGTATCGAGACGTTTTGCGCCGCCAGCCGCGCGCGGGCCGTCGTCCAGGCGATCCGCGCCGCGCACCCCTACGAAGAGCCGGTGATCTATCTGGTTCCCCTGCTCTCCGAGGACGACCTGCCGTAAGAAGGAGAATATCCACCCATGCAGCCGGTGGAAGCGATTCTGTTCGATATGGATGGCGTGGTGACCGATACCCGCGCCGATGTGGACCGCACGTGGCAGGCCGTCGCGCAGCAGGTCGGCGTGACGCTCACCTCCGACGACTTTGACCGTCACGTCTACGGGTGCAAAGCAGAAACCACGCTTGCAGCATTGTTCCCGATGATCCCCGAATCGGACTGGGACGCCGTGCTCCAGCCCATGCTCGACAGCGAAGCCGCCGCGCAGTACGTGCCCATGCCCGGCATCACGGCGCTGCTGGGCGCCCTGCGCGACTGGAACGCCCGGACGGCCCTGGTCACCAGCGGCGCGCCCTTCAAAGTGGAACTCGTGCTCCAACAGTTGGGGCTGGATGGCGTGTTCGACGCGATCGTCACCGGCGAGGACGTCCAGCGCGGCAAGCCCGATCCCGACTGTTACCTGCGCGGCGCGGAAGCGCTCGGCGTGCCGCCCGCGAAGTGCCTCGTGTTCGAGGACGCGATCAGCGGCGTCACCGCCGCCACGCACGCCGGGATGTTGTGCATCGGCATCAGCGAGCGCAGCGATCATCTGGTCGCGACGGGTGCAGCCTACACCATTCCCGACTTTACCGGCACGGCCATCACGTCGTCGCCTATTCCGGGGCAGGCGTGGTTGTTCACGTCCAAAGCCCGCTGCATCCCGATCAAAATTCATTAAGCGGCGCTGCCCGCGCCTATCGACGTGCCCATTCAGGCCCGCGAACGAGGAGACAAGCACCCTTGAGCATCAAACCCGACCACTGGATTCGTAAGATGGCCCAGGAGCACGGCATGATCGAGCCGTTCGTGGACGGACAGGTCCGCAACGGCGTGATCAGCTACGGCGTATCCTCCTACGGCTACGACATCCGTGTCGCTGACGAATTCAAGATCTTCACCAACGTCTTCAGCGCCATCGTCGATCCCAAAGCCTTCGATCCGCAGTCGATGGTGGACTTCAGGGGCGACATCTGCGTCATCCCGCCCAACTCCTTTGTGCTCGCCAAGACCGTCGAGTACTTCCGCATTCCGCGCAACGTGCTGACGATCTGCGTCGGCAAGAGCACCTACGCACGCTGCGGCCTGATCGTCAACGTGACGCCCTTCGAGCCGGAATGGGAAGGCTTCGTCACGCTGGAAATCAGCAACACGACGCCGCTGCCCGCGCGCATCTACGCCAACGAGGGCATCGCGCAGGTGCTGTTCTTCGAGGCGGACGAAGTTTGCGACATCTCGTACGCGGACAAGAAGGGCAAATACCAGCATCAGCAAACGATCGAGCTGCCCAAGCTGTAAACCGCAGCCGTCAGCTTCTAGCAGTTGGCGGTTAGCCAGGAACCAAAAGCACGGGCAAAACCGCACACGCTGAACGTCGGCTCTCGTAGGGGCGGGTTTGATGCGCTTTAGCTTCTGAATCTGGCAAACCAGGACGGGTTAGAAACCCGCCCCTACAAAACCCCATCGGGCGCTGCTTGTCTTCCCTCTCCAATCCAGATTGGAGAGGGGCCGGGGGTGAGGTCGCGGTGGTAACCGGATTACTTTATTAAACTGCACGCAACCCGCCCTGCCTTTTCGTATCCAAACTGAACCCCAAACAATTTCCGACGATTGCTTTTGCACTTGCTACCGGCTAATCGCCAAAAGCTAACCGCTGCTTCTTCCCGGTTAACGTTTCTTTAGAAAACGCGCCAGATCGCGCCAGGCTTGGTAAGATCGGCTTAACCAACGTCCGAACCCAAAAGAGCGCGTCATGAGTCTTTCAGAATCGTTCACCAATGCCAGCCACAGCGAGGCTCCCGCACCGCCTCACCAGCCCGCCACGGCGACCGAGGCCGCTCCCGCCCCGGACGGGAACCTGCTCAAGCTGCGTCAGGCGCTGGACGGGGTGATGGAGATCCTGGGCGAACAGCGCGAGTACCAGCAGCGCGTCGGCCAGATCTACATCTTTCGCGGGCACCTGC
This sequence comes from Aggregatilinea sp., assembly GCF_036822615.1. Classification (NCBI taxonomy): domain Bacteria; kingdom Bacillati; phylum Chloroflexota; class Anaerolineae; order Aggregatilineales; family Aggregatilineaceae; genus Aggregatilinea; species Aggregatilinea sp. Next base: position 19,335 of record NZ_DAISHJ010000016.1, read on the forward strand.
TCGCCCCGCGCGACACGGCCTACGCCACGCTCACTGAGCGCATCAAGCCGCTGGGCTATACGCCCATGCTCCAACGCGAGCGCGGCGAGGAAGTGGTGATCGCCATCGAAGGCGATCTGCCGCAGCGTCGCTTCAGCTCGCCGTGGTGGCTGCATCTCGGCCTGCTGCTGGTGACCATCGCCTCCACGACCGTCATGGGCGCGTCCATCGTGGGCTGGCCGCCGTCCTACTTCATGGATCTGATCGACAAGGGCGACATGCGCGCCCTGTGGGACTATCTACAGAAGGGGCTGCCGTTTTCGCTGACGCTGCTCGGCATTCTGGGCACGCACGAGATGGGCCACTACGTCGCGGGACGGCTGCACGGCGTCAAAGTCACCCTGCCGTTTTTCATTCCGCTGCCCGTGCCGAACACACTCGGCACGCTGGGCGCGGTGATCTTCATCAAAAGCCCGCTGCTCAACCGGCGCGCGCTGTTCGACGTGGGCATCGCCGGGCCGCTGGCCGGGCTGGTCGTCGCCCTGCCGCTGTACGCGATCGGGGTGACCCAGCCGCAGGCAGTCGGCCTGCCGACCAGTTGGATGAGCGCCAACATCACGCGCGTCGCCAACCCGCCCCTGCTCGACGGCATCGCGCGCCTCGTCGCGCCCGAGATCGGCAACCTGGACCGCTTCGTGCTTCAGGGGCATCCGATGGCGCTGGCGGCGTGGTTCGGCGTGCTGCTGACCGCGCTCAACCTGCTGCCGCTCGGCCAGTTCGACGGCGGGCACGTGTCCTACGCGCTGTTCGGCAGGCGCGCCTGGACGCTGGCGATGGTGACCTTCACCGTGCTGATCATGCTCGGCTTCGTGGGCGGCGTGTTCATGTGGCTGATCTGGGCCTTCATGGGGCTTCTGACCGGGCTGCGCCATCCCCCGCCCCACGACGACGTACAGCCGCTCGGCCTGCCGCGCACCATCATCGGACTGGCGACGATCATCATCTTTTTCCTGATCCTGATCCCGGTGCCGTTCTACAGCCCGACCTGACGCAATCACTGATGGGATAATGTGATCGCCGTCACTGGCCTGTCACATCACTTGCCCAACCCCTCGTTCCTAATGCTATAATAGCATCTCATGGGGGCAAGAAAAGGCAAGCTATGGACCCGAAACGGCAGGCGCAGGCAGCCGCAACCGCAGCGGCATCTCCGGCGACAGGTCACGCGCCGGAACGACTTTCGAAGCGGGCAGCAGCCCTGGGCATCGGCGCGGCACTTACGCTGTTTATGGCGCTGTGGGCTGCGGCAGGCGGGCCGGGCGCGAACGTCGTGGCATGGCTGGCAATCGCGCCGCTGGCCGTCGGCACCGGCTACGTGTTAGGCCGCGTCCCACTGCGCGACCCCGGCACAGACACATCTCCCGACAATCTCCACGAAACGAACCAATCCCTGCGGCAGCAGGTCCAGGATCTCATCGCCCTGCGTGACGCGATCCTGGAACTCGGCGCGCGCTTCGACCACAGCGCGATCCTCGCAGAGATCCCGCGCATCCTGGTCGATCTGCTGCACGTCGAGCGCGGCCTCGTGCTGCTCTACGACGAAAACGAACGCACGTGGCACTTTGGGGCCTTCAATCGCAGCATTCTGGACACGATCCGGCGCTATAAGCTGGAACAAATCCAGATCGCCGCGTCCGGCACGCCCGATCCGCTGATCGATCCCTGGCTGCGCGGCGAGCCGGTGCTGGTCGAGGACGCCGCGAGTGTCGCCGGGTCCGCGCTGTACAATCTGCTTGCCATGCTGGACTTCCGCGGCTTTTACGCGGTCCCGCTGCGCATTGGCGAGAGCCTCAAGGGCGCGATCCTGGTCGATAACGCCGACAGGCTCCAGCCGATCAGCCTCGAACAGCGCAGCCTGCTCGACGCGCTGGCGGCCAATCTCGCCGTTACGCTGGAAAAGGCGCTGCTCTATACCCGGACGGACGAACAGCTCACTGCCCGCGTGCAGGAGCTGCGCATCCTGGGTCAGATCGACCGCGAACTGAACGCGGCCCTCAGCATGGACCGCGTGATCAATCTGGCCTTCGACTGGGCGCTGCGCTTCACAGGCAGCAATACCGCCGCGCTCGCCCTGGTCGATCCCGACACGGGGGCGATTTCCTTCAATTCCGCCTACGGCTACAGCACGGACGAATGGGAACAGCTCCGCGCCGCCGTGACGTCGGTCAACATCGGCGTGACCGGGCGCGTGGTGCGCAGCGGCCAGCCGGAGATCATCCCCGACGTTTCGAGCGATCCCGATTACATCGACATCGTGAAACACGTTCGCTCGCTGCTAGCCGTGCCGATGATCCGCGATGAACGCGTCACGGGCGTGCTGCTGCTGAGCAGCTACGATCTCAACGGCTTCACGGAAGACAACCTGGAGTTCGTCACCCGGCTGGCGACGCGGGTCGCGGTGGCGCTGGACAATGCGCGCCTGTTCGACGAGACCCGCCGCGAGCAGAAAAAGCTGGAGGTCATCCTCAGCAGCACCACCGACGCCGTGATCGTCGTGCAGCGCGACGGGCGGCTGGCGCTGGTCAATCAGGCGGCGATGGCGATCTTCCACCTCGCGCCGAAAGCCGTCAGCGGGCGGCCCTCGTTCGACACGGTTCTGGGCGAAACGCCGCTCGCCCGGCTCTACCGCCGCGCGCAGCAGCTCGATCTGATGCTGGTCGAGGAGATCAAGCTGGAAGATGACCGCACATTTCACACCAGCATCATGCCCGTGCCCGAAGTCGGCTGGACGATCCTGCTCCACGACGTCACGCCGTTCAAGCGCACCGAGCAGCTCAAAACGGAACTGGTCGCCACGGCCTCGCACGACCTGAAGAACCCGCTGAGCGTGATTCTGGGCTATCTCGATCTGATCAGCATGACGCACCAACTGACGCCGCAGGGCACGGAATACATGAACCGCGTGCACCAGGCGGTCGCCCACATGCGCGAGCTGATCGACGACCTGCTGGACATGGCGCGCATCGAAAGCGGGCTGATCCTGCGCTATCACCCGGTCAGCCTGGAAGTGCTGTTCTCGCAGGAAGCGTTCACCCAGAGCTTGCGCGCCGAACAGAAAAACATCCGCATCGAGGTCGATATCCCGCCCACGCTCCCGATCATCGAGGCCGACGAGCAGCGCCTGCGGCAGATCGCCAACAACCTGATCAGCAACGCGATCAAGTACACGCCCGGAGGCGGCAGCGTCACGATCATTGCCGCGCAGCACGGGGATTCGGTGCGCGTCGCCATCCGCGACACGGGGATCGGCATCGGGCCGGAGGATCAGGCGCAGATTTTCACGCGGTTCTACCGGGTGCGCTCGGCGGAGACGGAAGGGATCGAAGGGACGGGGCTGGGGCTGGCGATCGTCAAGAGCCTCGTGGAAGCGCACGGCGGCGAGCTTGGCATGGAAAGCCGCCTGGGCGAAGGCTCGACCTTTTTCTTCACGCTGCCGATCCACCCACCTCAGGCGGGCGACGACGCGCTGGAGCCGCACTCCGCGCCGCTGGCCGGAGACGTGTAACGCGCTCCGGCAGCGCCAACCGTAGGGGTAGAGCTTGCTCTACCCGGCTTTTCTGACGGCGGGCGATGCAAGCATCGCCCCTACGAAAAGCACGAGAGTTCACGTTTCCCCGAAGGGCTTAATCACACGCACCCCGTAGGGGCGTATTGCGATACGCCCCTACAAAAAGCGCGAGAATTCATGTTTCCCCGAAGGGTTTAGTCACACGCATTCCGTAGGGGCAATTCATGAATTGCCCCTCTTCTACGCCGAACCCTATCCGCCTTCCCAAAGGCGTTTCTTCAGCCCGTAGCGCTTCAGGTATTTGGCGTAGCTGCTGCCCCCGTGCACCCACCACGCGCTGCGCCTGGCGACGATCTCGCCGCCCTGGATCGCGTCCAGCAGCCCTTCCGCGTCGTCGAACGGCGCGACGCGCATCATCGCGCGCCCGTACTCGTACGGGATGTGCGCGTCCGAGCCTGCCGTGCCGGGCTTGTGATGCGCCAGGGCATACGTCTGCGCCTTGAGGTTGTCGCCGTCGAAGAAGCAGCGTGCGTTGAACACCTCGATGCAGTCCACCAGATCCACGATCCGGTCCAGGTTTTCTTCCGCCCACGCCCCTTTACGCACGCTGTCGAAGGGGTGCGCCACGCTGATCACCGCGCCCTGATCGCGCAGGCGGCGAATCGTCTCCTCCGGCGTCAGGCGGGCGGGAACGCTTTCCTTGACGAACCACGCCAGCAGCTCGCCCTGCGTGGTCATGACTTCCTCACCGGGGATGAACAGGTCTGGATCGATCTGCGCCCACTTCAGCGCACCTTCGGCGGTGTTATGGTCGGTCACCAGGATGCGGTTGATGCCGCGCCGCTGAGCCGCCCGCTGCACCTGCTCGATCCGGTTCAGGCTGTCCTTCGACCATTCGGTGTGGCAGTGCATCTCGATCAGCCACCGGGAATCGGAGTGCTGAGTCGTCATCCGTTGCCGTCCTTCTCTTGATCCGGCGCAGGCAGCCAGCGAGCCGCGTCGGGGGCGTCAAGCGCCGCGATGCTCAAAAAGATGCGGCTGTGCGCCGCGTAGTACACGATGTACGGCACGTCGCGCCGCAGGTCCGTGCCGGGAGGCGGCACGTAGGGCGCGAAGCTGTAATCGTCGATGATGTACGAAAACGGCAGTTCGGGCCGGTTGCGCTCCGGCACGCGGATTTGCAGCAGGCCGCGCGCCCAGCGTACCGGCTGTTTACCGAACGCATCGGGAACGAACATCGACGCGTTCGTCCATGCCAGCCCGCCGAACAGCAGCACGAAGAACAGTCCCAGCGCCGTAAAGAAGATTCCGCCGATGGTCGCGGCGGGCATGGTCCCTGTGATCACCAGCGCGCCGAACTGGACCAACAGCGCCAGCGGGCACATCAGCGCCAGCACCGCAACGATGCCCGCGATCATCACCGTGCGGCGCTGTGCCGGGGTCAGCCGCCCGGCGCGGTTGATCGCCAGCTTTTCGGCCATTTCCGGCGTCACCGGGGCCGCGTTCTGCGCTGCTTGCGAGGGTCGTTTTGCCATGTTATTCCTGCCGGGTGTGCGTGTGCCAAACCTCGCCGGAGTATACCACGCCGTGCCGCGCTACCGCATGACCGGGCGCGGGCGGATGCGGTAAATCCGGCCTTCCTGCACCGAGACGTAAATCCAGCCCGCCGAATCGACGGCCACGTCAACCGGGTGAAACGGGTAGAAGCCCCAGCCCTTCAGCGAATACTCGTACAGGTGGAACGTATCGAGGTTCTCGCTGGCGGGGGCCAGATACTCGTATGTGCCGGTCGGCAGGCCGTCCGCGAACTGCTCCGCGATGACCGCATACCCCGCCGGTTCCGGCAGGTTCCACGAGCCGTTCAGCGCGAGAATCAAATCGCCCTGCCAGTCGTGGAACGCGTCGCCGCTGTAAAACACCATGCCGCTGGGGTTGCTCTGGTACGGGAACAGCGTTTCCGGCGCATGCGTTTGCGCGCAGTAGTCGTCACCCGGCGGCGTCAGCGTCGGATCGGGTTGGTGGCCGCCGTAGCAGTACGGAAAACCGTAATCGTCGCCCGCCGCGAAGCGGTTTAGCTCGCCCGGCGGCTGGTCGCTGTCCAGACCGGGAATGATCCGGCCCTGGTCCAGAATCCACAGGTCGCCCGTCGCGGGATCCCAGGTGAGATCGACCGGGGCGCGCAGCCCCGTCGCCTCGATACGCCGGTCCGAGCCGTCGAGCGCGTAGCTGAGCAGCACGCCGCGCCCCTCGACCGTCTCCGCGCAGTCGCCGCACGCCGCGCCCACGCTCGCGTACAGCCGCCCGTCCGGCCCGACACCGATGCCGCCGGTCCACACGCCGCTGTCGATCGCCCAGCCGTCGACGAGGCGCGTCACGCTGGCCTCGCCGCCGAGATCGTCCACCCGCGCGATGCCGTCCAGATCGACCGCATACAGCGCGCCGTCGTAAAACGCCAGCCCGGTCGGCAGCGTCAGGCCGCCCGCCACGCGCTCGGCGGGTTCCATGAAACGGTTGCCGTCCTCGTCGCGCATGGCCCAGATTTCACCCGCCGCGACCTTCAGCACGTACAGCGTATCGTCCGGCGCGATTGCCAGCGCGCCCAGCTCCGGCGCGGCCTGGCTGGCGGGCACGTCGTCGTACGTCAGCTCGATGCAGGTGGTGTTCACGTTGCGGTAGGGAATGATCACGTAGGCGCAGGGCGGATCTTGCTCGCGTATGCCCGGCCCGGACTGCGCGTGCGCGGCGGAGAGTCCCCCGCCCGCCAGCAGGACCAGGATTGCGGCGGCAGTGAGTAGGTTTCGCATAATGTCCTTATCACGAGGCTGCACGAAAAACCGGGCCGCGATCATAACGCGAGACCGCCGCCTCTACCATTTCGCGCCATGCCGGGCTATACTACCCCGCTGTTCAGCCCTGCACTTTCCTTACGAATCGAATCCGGTGATGCCTTCCAGTCCAGAGCCTCAACTCACGACGGCCCCGGACCGCCGTCTCTCGCCCGGCATCATTTTGGGGGGCGCGGTCGCCATCCAGATTTCCCTGCTGGTGCCGATGCTGCGCCATACCAGCGTCGGCGGGGAGATCCTGAACCGCTACAGCACGCGTTACGCCGTGGTGCTGGCCGCTGCCGTCGCCATCCTGGCCGGATGGATCGCCCTGTTCCTGGCCCGCCGCGCCGTCAGCGGGGCGCTCGCCGCCCTGCCGCCGCGCGTGCACTACGTCCTCATCGCCGGGCTGGCCGCAGCCGCCGCCGCGCTGTTTTTCACGCCCATCGAAGCGATCATCCAGCAGTTCGCCGCCGCCAACGCAGCGCTCGCGGGCCTGCTGCTCATCCGCACCACGCCCGATGTCCCCGCACGTCCCCGGCGTTGGCTGCTGGGGCTGGCCGCGCTGTGTGCCGTGCTGCTCGCCGCGATCTTCATCGGCGTGCTGGCGGACCGGCGCTTCTCGCCCGACGAAGCCAACTGGGCCGACATGGCGACCTCGCCCTACGTCGCGGACGGCCTCTATACGCGCACGTGGCTTCAGGAGCCGGTCGCCATCATCCCGGGCGTGGGGTGGAGTCCTGCCGCGTACGGCTGGCTGCTGGTACACGTCTCCTTCGACGTGATGGTCGGGCGCGCGTGGAACTTCGCCTTTTACCTGCTGGCCTTCATCGGGATCGCCGCCGTGACGGCACGTCTGTATTCGTGGCGCGCGGGGGTCATCAGCGCCCTGTACGCGGCGCTCAGCCAGTCGTTCATCCCGGTCATGGACTACCGGCCCGATCACCAGCTTCCGGCGGCGGGCATGCTGCTGCTGTTGTGCGCGATTTTGGCCCGCCAGTCCGCGATCCCGGCGCAGCGCGCGGCGTGGCACTTTGCTGCCGGGCTGCTGGCCGTGCTCGCCCTGGAACTGCACGCGGGCGCGATCGTATACATCGCCGCGCTCAGCCTGTTTTACGCGGGCGAATGGGCGCTGCAAACGGCCCGCGACCGCCGCCCCGCCGATCTCCGCCCGCTGGTGTGGTTCGGCCTGGGCGGGCTGCTGGGCGGACTGCTGTATTACGTCTTCAACATCGATCCCGTGGGCGGCATCCAGGCGTATCTCTCCGATCTGGTCGAGAATCGCGGCGAGCGCCTGCTCGATAACGCCTACCTTGTCTGGCGCTCCCTGTTCGACCGCACGCTGGCCTGGGCCGCGCTCGCCTACCTGCTCTGGCGGCGCCGTCCCGCCGATCGCGCGGCGCTGGCGTTTTTCGCGCTGGCGGTCGTGGCGGACGTGTTATTCGACCGCCCCGGCTATCCGAGCCTGTTCAGCGCGCTTTACGCCGTGCCGGTCGGCGTGCTGCTGGTCGATGGGCTGCGCAGCGCCGGAATCGCGCCCGGTCACAACCGCCATACCGCCCTCGCCGCCGCGCTGGTGCTGGTCCTGCTGGCGGCGCAGTTATTCGCCGCCTTCGATCCCGGCGTGATCGCGGACGTGATCCGCACGAGCCGCTTCCCGCCCTACCTGTACACCGAACTGGGCGACAAGCTGCAATCGCGCGTCACCCGTGACGAGGTGGTGGTCAGCACGGAGATGCTGATCTGGGGCCTGCCCGATTACCCCCACCTGATCAGCACCGCCGCCGAATACACCGCCAGCCAGCGCTGGGGCATCGCGCCGGAACAGGTCTGGGAGCGCGTCCAGCCGGACGCGGTCGTGATCGTCGAGCAGGAAACGGTCATCAACGGGGGTCTGCGCGCCTACATGGATCGCCACCGCTTCGAGGTCTGCGAGCGCTTCGACGTCGCCAGCCTGCACGCCGAACTGATGCGCCCGTCCTGCCCGCCCGTTGAGTAATCGCCGGTTGCGGCGGTCTGCGCGGCAGTTACAATGAGACGCCGTGCGGAGGGTTCCATGCGTCGTTACCAACATCAGGTTCTGGCCGGGCTGCTGTTCATTTCGGTCGTGCTCATCGCCGTGATCGTCTTCACCGGCGCGGGCACGCTGGCCGACAAGCTGCGCGATTTCCCCGTGCTGCTGCTGATCCCGGTTTTTCTGCTGAAGGTCGTCAACTGGGCGCTGCGTTACGCGGAGTGGCGCTATTTCCTGGGCGTCATCGGCGTGCGGACCGTGCACGGCGATCCGGCCCGCGCTGCCGCGCCGGACGCCTCGCCCGCCATCCACGAGCGCGACAGCATCCTGCTGTGGCTGGCGGGCCTGACGCTGTCGCTCAGCCCCGGCAAGCTGGCCGAAGTCCTCAAGTCGCTGGTGGTCAAAAACCTGACGGGCGTGCCCTTCAGCCGGACCGTGCCCGTGGTGTTCATAGAGCGCCTCGTGGACGGCCTCGCGGTGATCCTGCTCGCTGCCGGGTCGTTGATCCTGGCCGCGCCGTCCTTCGCGCCGGACACCGTTTCCCCCGCGACCGTGCGCGGCGTGCTGATCGGCACGACACTCGCGCTGCTGGCGGGCATCGCCGTGCTGCAAATCCGCCCGCTGGCGGACTGGCTGCTCGACCGTCTGCGCGGCTGGCCGCTGGTCGGGCGCTTCCACGAACCGCTGCGCACGCTCTACGACGCCACATACGATCTGCTGCGCCTGCGCCATCTCGTGATCACGGTCGGCTTTGGCCTGGGCGCGTACTTCACCGACTGCATCGGCTTCACGCTGCTGCTGCGCGGCCTGGGCGTCACGCTGACCTGGACGCTGCTGGCCCAGGCGACGTTCATCCTCGGCTTTTCGGTGATCATCGCGGCGCTGTCGGCCATGCCCGGCGGCGCGGGCGGACGCGAGCTGACGGTCGGCGCGCTGCTCTCCGGCATCGTCGGGCTGTCCAAAGCCGACACGGGCACCGCGACGTTTCTGATCTCGATCTTCCAGGTGTGGCTCGGGGTGCTGGTCGGCCTGGGCGTGATCGTGCTGGCGCGGCACATCCTGTTCCCGCCCGCCCTGGATGCCGAGATCGCCGCGTACGAGGCCGCCCGCAGCGCCGCCAGCGATTGACAGATTTCCAGCTTCACGCAGCACGAAGGAGGAACGGCAGTGAAACGCACGTTTATCCTGATCGTCGCGCTTTTCGCTGTGGGCCTCGCCGCTCCCGCCATCCCTGCCCAGGCGCAGACAACTTCGCAAACCGTGTACCTGATCACGTCGTCCGGCACAGCCTACACCGTCACGGCCATCACCCCGGCAGAAAACCGCAGCGTTACGCTGCTGTCCGTGCCGATTGAAGGGCACGGGATTCTGCCCGAGGTGTTCCCGCAGGACGAAATCGACGCCCTGGAACGTTTCCTGGTGGATTACAACGAGCGGCAGACATTCTTTCCCGCCGGACCAGCGGCGAACATGAAAACCCTGTCACACATCGACTCGATCGCCGTGTCGCCGGACAACCGCAAGGTGGTAGTCAAGGTTTCGTACTGGGTCAAGTTGCAGTTCGCCTCAACCTACTTCGGCACGACTCACCTGATCCTGATCGACCTCGACAGCCAGGAGCAGACGCTTCTGCTGAATCTGGGCTACCACAGCACCCAGTTCGATCAGCGACACTATATCGATAATGTCGCTGATGAAAAACACGTGACCGACATCGAATGGGCGCCCAACCAGCAAGCAATCGCCGTTGGAACCATTAAGGGGCGAGCCATCGAATCGAGCATCGTCGTCATCCCACTAAACGGGCATGCGCCATTTTCGATCGGTATGGGAGAAGATTGGGCCTTCACGCCCGACAGCGATCAGGTCGCCATCCTCACACAACACGGTCCCCCCAGTGACGGCATCACAAATACCTTTACCATCGTAGACCTCGATCTAAAAACGGAACGATTCTCCGAGACGAGCTGCGTGCTGGCGAATTATTTCATCAGCCCTGATTCCGGTTTTGCGTTTTATCATGATTCTATCCTGCTCCAACGAGTCATTGACATCTCAGTCATCGAGGGCGGTGGCGGCCTGGCGATACTGTATGGCTGTACTTACGTAAAAATGTTCATACCCGACCGCGTTTTCACTGACATCCAGTCCACGCCGGACGCCGAGGCGCTCGTACTGGAAACGTCAACGAGCCTGCTGGTTCGGGCGAGGCAGTCCGACCGCACGCGCCATCCGACGAAATTCCGTCCCATTTTTTCGTCCCCCGTCACGGACTGGCACCTGGGCAGTGATGGCGCGCTGCTGGTGCAGTTTATCGAGGGCGGGCCCTACGCGATTTTCGACCCGCTCGGCACGCCCGCCGCTGCGTGGAACGCCACCCTGCAGCGCCAGATGGCCGATCTGCTAGCGCCGGATGGCATGGCGCTTAAGGCGGTGGACTGGTAGCGCTCCGGCGGCTGTTAGATCGTCTTAAGCGCGCAGAAGCTCCGAAGGGAAACCTCACCCCCCACTCGCTCACGCTCGTTTCCCCCTCTCCAATCGGATTGGAGAGGGGGTACAGGGGGTGAGGTGCTCTTGACACAGAGCCGTTTTGGCCGTTCATGGCGCAGAAGCGCCTACAGGCCCCAATCCCCAGCCCCTGATCCCTGCTTTTGCCCATCTCGCGGTACAATAAGAGTCTTCCTGCCTGGGGTCAGCATGCAGAGGGGCACACACTTATGTCTTCCGATTTATTTGATTACGCACGCAACCAGCGCCAGCGATCGTTTGCGCCGCTTGCCGTCCGCATGCGGCCCAACACGCTCGACCAGTTCGTAGGGCAGGACCACATCATCGGGCCGGGCAAACTGCTGCGCCGCGCCATCGAAGCCGACCAACTCACCTCGATCATCCTGTGGGGGCCGCCCGGCACGGGTAAAACCACCCTGGCGAACATCATCGCCAACAGCACGCGCCGCCACTTCAGCCGCCTGAACGCGGTCACGTCCGGCGTGAAGGACCTGCGCGAGCTGATCGCCGCCGCGCAGGACCGCATGGGCATGTACGGCCAGGGCACCGTTCTGTTCATCGACGAAATCCACCGCTGGAATAAAACTCAGCAGGACGGCTTGCTGCCGTTCGTGGAGGATGGCACGGTCGTGCTGATTGGCTCCACAACGGAAAACCCGTTCTTCTCGCTGGTCAACCCGCTGCTCAGCCGCAGCCGCGTCTTCCAGTTGAAGTCGCTCACCGAAGACGACATCGTGACTATCCTCAATCTGGCGCTGGACGATACGCAGCGCGGCCTGGGCACGGAACCGATCCGCCTCACCGACGACGCCGCGCGCCACCTCGCGCACGTGTCCGGCGGCGACGCGCGCAGCGCGCTCAACGCGCTGGAACTGGCCGTCAAGACCACACCGCCCGGTCCAGGCGGCGCGATCCTGATCGATCTGGACGTGGCGCAGGAGAGCATCCAGCGCCGCGCCGTGCGCTACGATCAGGGCGGCGACGAACATTACGACACGATCAGCGCGTTCATCAAGAGCGTGCGTGGGTCGGATACGGACGCGGCCCTGTATTGGATGGCGAAGATGCTGCACGCCGGGGAGGATCCGCGTTTCATCTTCCGCCGCCTGTACATCCTCGCCAGCGAGGACATCGGGCTGGCCGATCCGAACGCGCTGGTGGTGGTCAACGCGGCGGCGAACGCCTTCGAGCACGTCAGCCTGCCGGAAGGCAACTACTTCCTGGCGCACGCCTGCCTCTACCTGTGCACCGCGCCCAAGAGCAACAGCGCGGGCGCGATCTGGAAGGCGCTGGCGTACATCGAGGAACACGGGCCGGGGCCGATCCCGCCGTACCTGCGCGACAAGTCCGGCAGTTTTCACGGCGACGTGCGCGAGAACTACCAGCGTGCGATGGAAGAAGCCGCTGGCGACCGGGGCGAGTATCGCTATCCGCACAATTATTCCGGCGGCTGGGTCGAGCAGCGCTACCTGCCGGAAGGCATGGAGCCGCCCGGCTGGTACCAGCCCAAGGACATCGGTTACGAACAGTCCGTCCGCAGCCGCATGGCGGCGCGCGGCCAGTTGAAAGACGACGAGCAGGGCTAACCATCACCCTGCTCGCCGGATAAAGCGCGGCGCTAGCTCAGCGGCTGAATACTGGCCTGCTCGACCCACCCGTAGCCGTGTCCATATGGGCCGGGATACATCACCATCCACCACCACTGGTAACCATCGAAGCTCGGCCCGCTGACTACCACGAACGGTCCCAGCGGCGGAATCGTGTAGACCGGCGCGGCCTGCGAAGACGGCGCGGCGCGCATCCACACGAACGGGATGCCGGCCTTCACCCTGCCAGAGATGGGCAGCTGCCAGTACCCCGGCACCGCCGGATCATTGGGAGCGACCGAAGCCACCACCAGCGACGCCTGCTCGACCCACCCCGCCACGTATGGCTGGCCGGACGGCGCCAGAGTCACAAACCACCACCACTGGAAGCCGTCGAAGTGACCCTGCGAACCAGGTGCGATCTGCATGGTCGCAGCCGCGTTGGGCCACACCGTGGCAATAACCTGCGGGGCTTGCGGCTGGGCGCGCAGCCACGCAAACGGCACGCCCACCTTCAGCGTGACGGCTTCGCCGCCCATGTAGGTCGGACGGCAAACTCCGGTACCCGGATCTTGTTGGTCGCCACAGGGCGTCGAAAAAGCGTTCGCGTGCGCAGCCCCGCCCGGCAGGGCGAACGCGACGATCAGCACGGCCATGAGGAGAAATGTGAGTTTGCGCATTGAGACCTCCACGTCTTGAACTGCCCGGAACAGGTTGGCTTGAGCCCGGTCATAAGTGCTTGACCTCACTATAGGACGCCGCCGAATCGACTGCCGGACGCCCGCCTGATGCCCACCCCGCGCCGAGAGCACGCACACTCTGCGCACCTGACGCTCACCTGACGACACGGCGTCTCGCATACGGCCAATTAAGGGGAATTTAAGGGGGTTAGCGAGATTATATAAACTTATAAAAAAGCAGATCTTTACGAAATTTATGTATTGACAGTGCGCCCGTTCTCCTTTACACTGAAGCCCGTAGTGGAGAACGTTGTTCGCATCAACGGAAGCAAGTGCCCGACGCGACAAGATCCAACCGCGCCGGGTATTTTTGTACCAAGGCAACTCCGTCCCCACGACAAATTCTGTATCTCTTTTTGAAGGTGTGGGAGGAGAATCCCCAAATGGCAGCACGTACGAACGGCACGGTCAAGTGGTTCAACGCTCAGAAGGGCTACGGCTTCATTCAGCAGGATAACGGTCCCGACGTGTTCGTGCACTTCAGCGCGATCCAGGGCAGCGGCTACCGTGAACTGAACGAAGGCGAACGCGTTGAGTTCGAAACCACGACCGGCCCGAAGGGCCCGCAGGCTGCTAACGTTATCCGCCTCGGCAGCTAACGTCAGCACCCCATCCAGTTAGTCTATCAGACGCCCGACATCCTCGTGATGCCGGGCGTTTTTGTTGGCATAAAACAGCCACTGGCGGCTGGCGACAAACGGCCTTACTGTAGAGGAAAATTCGTGCCGTCTGATCTCTACAAAGGCCTTCATTCCCGATGTCCACACGCGCAATCTCCAACCCCACCTCGTGGCGCTCGATGCCGCGCAACGTCTGGATCGTCACGATCACCAGTTTTTTGACCGACGTTTCCAGCGAAATGATCTTCAACCTCCTGCCGCTGTTTCTCAATAATGTGCTGGGCGTCAAAACCAACCTCATCGGCGTGATCGAAGGCGTTGCCGAGACGACCGCCAGCCTGCTCAAAATCGTGTCTGGCTGGCTGTCGGACAAACTCGGCCAGCGCAAATCACTCACCGTCATCGGCTACGGGCTGTCGACGGCAGCCAAGCCGTTTCTGTACGTCGTCGGCTCGTGGTGGGGCGTGCTGGCCGTGCGCTTCAGCGATCGGGTGGGCAAGGGCATTCGTACCGCGCCCCGTGACGCGTTGATCGCGGATTCCATCGACGAACACCGGCGTGGAGTAGCCTTTGGTCTTCACCGCGCCGGAGATACTGCCGGGGCCGCCCTGGGCATCCTGATCGCGCTGCTCGTCGTGTGGGCGACGCAGTCCAACAGCGTGCAGTTGGAACGATCCACATTCCGCACGTTGATCCTGATCAGCATCATACCGGCTGCGCTGGCCGTGTTGGTCCTCGCGGCGGGCGCGCACGACGTGCCCGTGACCGAAAAGCGCCCCGCGCCCCAGTTAACGCTCAAAGGACTTGACCGGCGTTTTCGCTGGTTTCTGCTGGCCGTCGTAGTCTTCACGCTCGGCAACTCGGCGGACGCGTTCGTGATCCTGCGCGCGCAGGATCTCGGCCTGGGCGTCGCGGGAATCCTGGGCATGCTGCTGACCTTCAATCTGGTCTACGCAGTGCTTTCCGGTCCGGCGGGTGCCCTGTCGGATCGCGTCGGGCGGCGCAGGCTGATTCTGGCCGGGTGGGCGATCTACGGGCTGCTGTATCTGGGCTTTGGGCTGGCGGCTGAGGCGTGGCAGATGTGGGCGCTGTATGCGGCCTACGGGCTGTATTATGGGCTGACCGAAGGCGCGGCCAAAGCCCTGGTGGCCGATCTGGTCACGCCGCCGCAGCGCGGCACCGCCTACGGCGCCTACAACGCGGCGGTCGGCGTGATGGCGCTGCCCGCCAGCGTGCTGGCGGGCGTGCTGTGGCAGGGGGCCTTCGGCTGGGACGGCTTCGGATCGGCGGCCCCATTCCTTTTTGGCGCGGTGCTGGCGCTGGCCGCAGTGGGCATCTTCACCTACAGCCAGACCCGCCCTGCACGTTTAGAACAGCCCGCAGCCTGAAGAAGCTGGCGCAGAATCTGGTCCGCCGGGCCAGCGAACGGCTACTCGCGCTCGTCCAGAATCACGCGCATCGTGTCGCCATCTACGTTGCCGCCGCTGAGGATCACGCCCACCCGCCCCGACGCGGGCACGACGTCGCTCAGCAGCGCCGCCACACCGAGCGCGCCCGACGGCTCGACCACCAGCTTCATGCGGTAAAACAGGAACCGTACCGCGTCCAGAATCGCCGCCTCGCTGACCGTCTGCATATCGTCCACGTATTCGCGCACCAGCGGGAACGTCAGCGTGCCCAGCGACGGCGTGCGCGTGCCGTCCGCGATGGTCGGCGGATTGTGCACCGTGTGCAGCTCCCCGGTGCGGAACGACTGCGTGGCGTCGTCGGCCAGCTCCGGCTCGATGCCGATCACGCGGCAGTCGGGGCACACGCCCTTGGCCGCGATGGCCGATCCGCTCAGCAGCCCGCCGCCGCCGCACGGCGTCAGCAGCAGATCCAGCGGCCCGGCGTCCTGGCAGAGTTCCAGCGCCGCCGTGCCCTGCCCCGCGATCACGTTCAGGTGGTCGTACGGCGGCACGATGGTGTACCCGTGCTTGGCGGCCAGCCCTTCCGCCAGAGTGCGCCGGTCCTGCGTGGCCGGATCGTACGCGACGACCTGCGCCCCGTAGCCCTCGGTCGCGGCGCGCTTGGTCGCGGGCGCGTTGTCCGGCATGACGATGATCGCCTGCGCGCCGAGCAGTTTGCACGCCAGCGCGACCGCCTGCGCGTGATTGCCGGAAGAATACGTGATCACGCCGCGCGCCCGTTCCGCGTCGCTGAGCTGGCTGATCGCGTTATACGCGCCGCGAAACTTGAACGCCCCGACGCGCTGCAAATTCTCGCACTTCAGAAACACCTCCGCGCCGACCCACTCGTCGAGCGTGCGCGAGGTCAAAACCGGCGTGCGGTGCGCGATTCCGTCCAGCCGCGCGGCTGCCGCCTGCACCTGATCGAACATAGCTGCCTCTTTTCCGTGACGGCGAAATCCGCTCCCCAGTGTACAGCGTTTAATGGTTGGGACATACTTTTGAGCGGGAAACAAGAGCGTATTCGCTTACAGGCGAGCAATCCCGTAGGGGGGCTTGCTCTGCCCGGCTCGTGCCTTTTCCCCTGGGGTCCCGGCGCAACAGGGTTACGTGGGGTGGTTTCCCCTTCCCTCCGCTTGCGTGGGGGAAGGGGCCAGGGGGTGGGGGAATATCAGCGCTGCCTTACAGGGCGGCCAGCAGCTTCTCACCAAACGCCGCCGGATCGCTGCGCTCGATCACCAGCGTGTCCGCGTTGTGGAAGCGCATAAAGTCGCGCATGGCCGTCGCCACGCCTGCGATCAACTCGTCGTCCGGCGCGACGTCCGGCTCCAGATACAGCGCTTCGAGCCGCAGCACGCCGTTGGCCCGTTCCACCTTCGGATCGAAGCGCCCGACGAGGCGGTCGCGGTGCAGAATCGCCAGACAGAAATAACCAAACTCACGCTTCGGCGCGGGCTTGTACGCTTCGAGCATCTGCCGGAAGCCCCACACCGCCCGGTCGCGGCCCTTCGCCCAAAACAGGCTGTCGAACGGGCTGAGGAACGTGGTGCGCTCCGCCTTCACCGCCCCGTCGGCGGCTCCTTCCAACAGCGGGAGCCGGTCGCGGTGCGCGATCATCGTCCGCGCCTTCCCGTCCGCCATCTCCGCTTCGACCTCGACCAGCACGCCTTCCGCCACCAGATCCGCCGCGACGCGCTGGACGATCTTGCGCTTCACGTCATAGGCATAATCCGCCGCGTGGCCCGGCTGGGCCAGCCCCAGCGCGAAAACGCTGCGCTCGACCATGTGGCGGTACGTCTCCTCCATCGTCGGCTCGGATGTATCCACCCACTCCGGCAGGACGCGCTCGCGCACGTCGTATACGCGGTGGAAATTTACCCGGTCCGCGATCATCAATTCGCCCCGGTTGTACAGGTATTCAAGCGCGCGCTTGGCGGGCTTCCAGTCCCACCACGTGCCGCGCGGCCCGCCGTCGTGCTCGAAATCCGCCACGCGCAGCGGCCCTTCCTCAAGGATGCGCGCCCGCACCTCCGCCGCCAGCGTCACGTCTTCCATGTCCGCCTGCCAGACGTGATCGCGGTAGTTGGTGCCCTCGCGGAACCATTTCATGTATTGCAGGCGGTAGCGGTACTCGCTCAGCGGAATGATCGAGGCGGCATGCTGCCAGTACTCGAACAGCGCGCGCTCGTCGCTGTCGTAAACGAGGCGGTCGAAGTCGGCGGGATCGTACGTCCCCAGGCGGCTCCACAGCGCGACGTACTGGCTGCGGTGCACGCGCTGAAGCGTGTCGATCTGCACGCAGCCAAGCTGCTCGACAGTCTGGCGCATCAGGTCCGGCGTCGGGGTGGGTTCCGCGCCGTTCGCCAGTGCGAGTCCCTGCGCGTGCAAAATGGCGGCGCGGACGGCGGCGAGAGGCAGCGGTTGGGGCGTAGCAGGCATCGAGTCCTCCCAGGAAATAGGCGCAGCGGGCTAACACTTCCCAAGAATAGCACAGGTGTTCTAACCAGTCAACTCGCATTCGGAGGTTATGCGCCGGGGATACGCTGCTTGCCGCACGCCGCCTGCGCCCGTATACTGGCAGTAAAAGCATTAAAGTGGAGGGATCGATGCCGCGTATTCGCCACCTCTTGACCATCCTCGTCCTGGCGGCGCTGTTGGCTGCCACCCATGCACCGGTCGCTGCCGTCCGGCAGTACGGCTCGATCCGCATCATGGTGGCCTTCGCCAGCGAGACCGAGCGGGCCGATTTCCAACAGCTTTTGCTGCCGTTTTTCCAGGCGCAGAACGTCACGGTCGATCTCGTGACCACCTCCGACATGGCTGCGACGCTCGAACAGGCGGCGGCGCAGAGCACGCTGCCGGACGCCGCGCTGGTCGCCAGCCCGGCGCTGATCGCGGACTACGCGCAGTCGGGGTCGCTGATCCCGCTGGATCAGGCCCTCGGCGCGCCTGCCTCCGGTTACCCGGCGTTTTTGAGCGATGCCCTGAGCGTGGATGGAACCGAATACGGTCGCGCGGTGCGAATCGCGGCAGACGGGCTGGCCTGGTACGATGCCGCCGCGCTGGACGCCGCGCCCCCGGCCACCTGGGAGGATCTGCTGGCGCTGTCGTCCGCGCTCTCCGCTGACGGCACGCCCGCCTGGGCGCTGGGCCTCGCGTCGGGCGACGCAGGCACGGACCTGATCGAAGCGATCCTGGCGCGCGCAGGCGGCACCGCCGTGATCGAAGGGCTGGCGGATGGCACACTCGCCTGGACCGATCCGTCCGTGCATGACGCGTGGGCGCAGGCCGGGCCGCTGCTGGACACCGGCACGCTCGATCGCACAACGCAGCTTACCCGGCTCAATGCGGCGCTCGCGCCGTTCACCGCGCCGCCGACGGCGCACTTTGCCCTCGCGCCGAGCACCGCGCAGCGCTGGATTGCGGACGCCGCCTCCGCCGCCGATGCGGACTTCTTCCCGCTGCCCGGCAGCGCCGCCGGATCCATTTCCGTCAGCGGGGATTTCCTGGTGTTGTTCAACGACGCGCCGGAAACGATTCAGCTTGGCGCCTTCCTGACCAGCCCGGACACGGCGGCGGCCTGGGCCGCGCTGGGCGGCACGATCTCGCCCTACCTTAACACCGCCTATGACGATTCGGTCATGGAGCGCGCGGCGGCGCTGGTCTTTGACAGCCAGCCCGTGCTCGACCTCTCCGACCGTCTGCCGCCGTCGGTGCGGGATGCGTTCATTGCGGGCGTGCTGCGCTTCGCCTCGGATCGCGCTGTGCTAGACGACGTGCTGGCGAGCATCCAGGCCGCCGCCGAGCAGGCGACGAGTTGATACGGAGATGAATAGCAGGCGACTTGGCTAGAGCACGTGTCGCCTGCTACAAGAAGACGATCTACTGCTGGATGCCCGCCATCTGAGGAATATTGAGAATCGTCTTGCACTGCGGGTAGCCGGAACACGCGTAGAACTGCTCGCCCGCACGCGCACCTGATTTCGCCGTGCGGATCACCATCGGCTTGCCGCACTTTGGGCAACAAGGTGCACCACCCTCTACGGACGCGACGGGCTGTACTGGATTTACTGCCGTAATCGGCTGGTTGCGCCGGAGACAAGGCACGATCTGAGCAGCAATATCGTCCGTCCGGTAACTCCCCTTCGCAGGAAAGTGCAGCAGCGGCAATCCAGCATCGTCAAAGACCCGATTTACAAGCTCGTCCCGCGCCTCACGATCAGCACGCTTATGACTCTTGTCGTCCAACTCAACAGCCATCAACAGCGTCATCGTTGCAGCATCACACAACAGAAAATCGACGTGCTTTTGCGAAATCCGGTTCCAGTTGGACTGCCACCCTTTTCCCGACTGCACCGAGAACACGTCCGTCAGGCGCACCTTGGGGCAAATCGTTACAGATGGTCCTGCGATTGCTTTCAGAATGTGATAGAACGAAATCTCGCCCGCAGAAAGTAGTTCTGTTTTCAAGCTGTACGGCAGCTTCTCTTTCTGCCGGGCAAACCCCAAAATCTGCCCTAACCACTGCCAGAAACTCACCCGCTGTTTGGTCGCCATCAGTATTTAATCCTTCGACTCGATACGGAGTTCGTAAGGGCTGAGTCTCTTCCCTAGTTACAAAGACTTAACCCACTGTTATAGACCCGGTATTGTAGAGTTCGCTCCCCATGGGCGCGATCGCTACTAAGCGCTCGTGCATGAATTTTCCGTGAAAAATGGCCCACTTCACCTATGCCAAGACCGTCCGCATGGCGGGTGTTTTGCCACGCGATCTCCCGTATGCTTACACTATGAGTAGAGATAATCACCCGATGGTGAGGCGCGAAGAAGGAGTAGAAGATGAGTCGCAGCTATTATATGGGCGATGCGGAACTTCAGGGCAAGAGCAGTGGTGTTGTGAATATGCTGGTCTTTCTGCTGCTGGGCCTGGGCATTGGCGCCGCGCTGGCGCTGCTGTTCGCACCGGATGAAGGCGAGAAGACGCGCGAGCGCATCAGCGACAGCCTGGATTCCGGCGTGAAGGCCACCTCCGACGCGGGCAGCGATGCCCTTGACCGTCTGGAGAAGGAATACCAGAACCTTCGCAAAGAGGTTGACAAGCTGATCAGCAACATCAAATAAGGCATTAGGCCCCTACCGGGCGGTTGAAGCCCGCACTGTGCCGAATTTCCGCGCTTGACGGGGCAATCCTCCGCTGGCTATAATGAGCGCAGTGCGGGCGGCTAGCTCAGTTGGTTAGAGCGCCTCCCTTACAAGGAGGATGTCGGGGGTTCGAGTCCCTCGCCGCCCATCACAGCAGCGCCGTTTCCAGCCCCGATCACATGGGGGTCAGAAACGGCGTTTTTGCATTTTCACCCGGGGCGGTTTCGGTACCGCCCCGGCTATTCTTTCCGTACACTCAATTCGGTCCGCGCCAGTATAACGTTCCGGTCGTAAATAATTATTCACGCTTTGACGCTTCTCAACTCTTGTAATATACTGAATACGAACTCGCCTATTGCGAGTATTTAGTACATATACTTAACCTGTTAGTCTATACTTACGGAGGATCGAACGCATGAAACGCTTAATCGTCCTGATCCTGGTACTCGCCCTCGTTATCCCGACCGGAAGTATCTTAGTCACCGCACAAGGGGATGACCCATTCGAGGGGATGACTCCCGAAGAACTCTTCCCAACCGCCATCGATGACCAGGAACGCCAATCCGCGATGGAAGCGCTGCTCGCCGCCAATCTTCCCGACGCGCGCGACCGCTTCGAGGGCCAGACTCTCACCATCGGCGTCTTGGCGAGCGGCACGCGAGGCGTCATTTCGGGTGCGCCATACTTCTGGCGTAACGCATTCGAGGCCGTAACAGGGGCCAAACTCGAAATCATCGAGATCCCGTTCGAGCAGATGCTCACTACGCTGACGGTCGATTTCTCGACCAACCAGAACACCTACGACGCCATCATCAACGCCTCGTGGTTCTATGGCGACTATATCAGCAACGACTGGATCATCCCGATTGATGATTACATCGGGGCCGAAGGCTATCCCATGTGGGAGCCGGAGAAGGTCGCCGCACCGCTTCAGCAGCTTCTGAAGTGGGGCGACAGCTGGTACGGCGTGGTGAACGACGGCGATACGCAGATGTTCTACTATCGCCGCGACATCCTCGAAGATCCCGAATGGCAGGCCGCCTACGAGGAAGAAACCGGCGAGCCGATGCCCGTGCCGCCGCAGACCTGGCAGCAGATGCTCAAGGTCGCGCAGTTCTTCAACGGCAAGGACTGGAACGGCGACGGTGATCCCGATGACGGCGTCAGCCTGCACCTCAAGGTCGGTGGGCAGGGCTTCTTCCACTACATGGCGCTCTCCGCACCCTTCTCCATCACCCCGGCAGAGGGCGGCGATCCGACCGCCGTCACCAAGTACGACAACATCTACTGGTTCGATCCCGACGACATGACGCCCGTGATCAACTCGCCGGGCCACGTCGCGGCGCTCGAATTCCTGCAACAACTGGCCGCTACCGGGTCCCCGTCGCAGTTCGGTTGGGAACTGGGCGAAGCCTGGGACAACTTCCTGAACGGCAACGCCGTGATGCTCTACTCGTGGGGCGACGTCGGCTCGCTGGCCCAGGACCCCAACGCCTCCACCATCAAGGGCAAGCTGGGCGGATCGCGCATCCTCTGCTCGGAAGACTGGTACGACCGCGAGACAGGCGAGTTCGTCCACAATGCCGAGAACTCCAACTGCGTGGGCAACCTCGTCGGTGCATCGTGGCACGGCGTCATTTCCAGCGCGTCGGACGTGCCGGATCTCGCCTACTACTTCCTGGCGATGCAGGCCGCACCGCCGATCCTGTTCTGGAATGTAGTCTACGGCTGGACTGGTGTCGATCCCAGTTCAACCCCGCACCTGTTCCCGCCCGCCGGTGAAGCCTCTGTGGATGACTACGTAGCCGCCGGGTACGACGCGGGCGACGTGGAATCCTACATCACCGGCTACGGCGACAACCTGTTCACCTTCCCCACCAGCCAGACCTATCTGCGCATCCCCGGCACGCCGGAATACTGGAACATTCTGGACATCCGGCTGGCCGAAGCGATGATCGGGGAGCTGTCCGCGCAGGAAGCGCTGGACGAGGTCGCCAGCGAGTGGGAGGACATCACCGACGACATCGGGCGGGACTACCTGCTGCCCATCTATCAGGAATCGATCGGGTACGCACCCTCGGAGTAATACGCACGCTCGCCAGCCTGCATAGGAAGTGGGGAGAGGATGCATCCTCTCCCCCTTTTGACATCCGCGGATCAAACAGGTAGGCATCCATGACCATTAAAAACCGCGCCGGACTCTGGTTTGTGATACCGGGCATCATCTGGGTCCTGTGCTTTACTCTGTTTCCCCTGCTCTATTCCCTCGCGCTGAGCTTTACGGACAAACGTATGGGGCGGCGCAATCGCCCCGGCGAATGGATCGGCGTACAGAACTACTCGGACATCTTCGCCGACAACCGCGTGTCCGAGGTACTCGAAATGACGCTGTTCGTGATCATCGGCGGCGTCCTGGTGACGATCGTGCTCGGCACGTTCATCGCGTGGCTGTTCAACCACGACATCCCCGGCCTGCGCGCCTTCCGGGCCATCCTCACCCTGCCGATCTTCGCCGCACCGATCGCGCTCGGCCAACTGGGCATGATTCTGTTCAACGAGCAGAGCGGCCCCGTCAATCACCTGATTACGGGGTTAGGAGGCGAGCCGGTTTACTGGCTCACGGAACCCTGGGCGGCGCGTTTCGCCGTGTTGATCGTGGACGCGTGGCAGTGGACGCCGTTCGTGTTCATCATCGTGTTGGCGGCCATGCAGTCGATCCCCGACGAACTGTATGAGGCCGCTCGGCTCGACACGGCGAACGCCTGGACGCTGTTTCGCCGCATCACGCTGCCGCTGATCGCGCCCGCGCTGGGCACGATCACCATGCTGCGTATGGTCGAGACGTTCAAAATTCTGGACATCCCCTACACGCTAACCGGCGGCGGGCCGGGCGTCTCCACGCAGACCTATTCCTACTACATCTACCTGACGGGTCTGCGCAACTTCGACATGGGCTACGCCTCCGCGCTGGCGTATCTGCTGGTGATCGTCGCCATCATCATCACATCCATATTCTTCTGGCGCGTGCGCGCCCGCTACGAGGTCCAGTAGGAGGCCGCCATGAGCACACAAGTGTCGAGACGCAACGCTCAGCAGCGCGTAGGCCACACCCTGATGTGGATCGCCATCCTGCTGGTGACGCTCATCGCCCTCTACCCGTTCCTGTGGGCGATCATCACCTCGTTCAAGCCCCAGCGCGACGCGTTGGAATCGTCCTTGATCCCCTGGGTGCAGTTCGACCCGATCATGGATAATTGGAAAGCGGAGCTGCAAACGGGCGGTCAGGAAAACTTCAACGCGCTCAAAAACAGCGGGATCATCGCCCTGGGCGCGACCGCCGTCGCGCTGACGCTGGGCACCAGCGCCGGGTACGGGCTGGCGCGCTTCCGCTTCCGCATCGGCAACCGCAACCTCGTGTCGTGGTTCCTGTCGCAGCGCTTTTTGCCCCCCGTGGCGACGCTGATCCCGTTTTTCCTGATGCTCCAGCGCCTCGACCTGTTCGACACGCGCCTAGGCATGATCATCGTCAACGCGACGTTCGTCATGCCGTTCGCCGTGTTGATCACGCGCGACTTTTTCGCGGATCTGCCAAAAGACCTGGAGGAAGCGGCGCTGGTCGATGGCGCGTCGCACCGGCAGGTGTTCCTGCGTGTGGCGCTGCCCATCGCGGGACCGGCCATCGTCGCGGCGGGCATCATCTGCTTCACCTTCGCCTGGAACGAGTTCCTGTTCGCCAGCGTGCTGACGGTGCGCGACGCGCAGCCGTTCACGGTGAAGATCAGCAGCACCGGGACCGTGCGCGGCATCCACTTCGGCTACGTCTCGACGCGCCTGCTGATGGCCGTGCTGCCGCCGCTGATCCTGTCGCTGTTCGTGCAGCGTTACATCGTGCGCGGCCTGACGATGGGCGCGGTCAAGGGGTAAACACGGCGGAGAATCACATCAGCGATCTTTCAGGGATACGGTATACGATCTCTGTGTGGGCGGGGCCTGTTTGCTCCGCCCGATGTTTGCATTTTGCCCTTTCCCTGCGCGTATATGAAACCAGACTCACGCGCCGTCAGCAATCTGCTCCAACCAATCCAGCGCCGCCGGATCGCGCAGCCATAAAAGCCCGGACCCAATCAAGTAATCGAGCGCTTCGCTCTCATCCCCAAACCCGACGTACTCCGGCATGCCGGGCGGCGGATTTCTGCGTCCTAGCAGAAATTCCGTCACGAACGGATTCTGCCGTATCGCTTTCCTCAACACGGTCGTCGCATGCCTGCCAGGGCCTTCCTGCCGGAACACGAGCAATGCCGTCGTATAAAGCCACGTTGCGGTGCCGTCGCCTCGATACTGTTTGAGCAGCTTCTGGAGTGTCTCATACTCTTCAAGTTCCAGATACAGCGGCGCCAGCAGGTAACGAATGCCCTGATTATCGTCGGGATTCAGGCGCAGCATGTCTTCGTAATGCGCCTTCGCTTCCTCGCGCTGCCCCATGCGCTGTAGGGTCAATGCCAGCCCGACGCGGGCACGCATATAAGGCCGCGTTTCGAGGATGCCCCAGAAATCGCCCACATTCTTTTCAAACACTTCCGGGCCAACCGCGCGTTCGCCAGCCGCGACGGCCTTTTCATAGAGTGCCTTTGCCTCGTCGTTCGATTTCGCCGCTTCTTCAGCCAACAGCGAGTACGCATCGGCACAATCTTCCGAAATTTCCAATGCCTTGCGCGCCAGTTTGACGCGGCGCGCGCGGGTCCGCGCTTCCCACGCATCATAGATGAGGTCCTGTGCCTCTTCGAGCGGCGAGCTCGGCTCAAATTTTGGCACCATGCTCCCAGACGCCATGAAGGAATTCAGAAACGCGTTGGCTTCATCGGCGTCCTTGAAGTTCTGCTCGTTCAGCATCCGGGTCAAATCGGCCATCATCTTTTCCATGCCGCCTACACCCGGCATGGGCTGGTCCGTGTCGGACTTATGCGTGCGCTGCGTCGAGATCGTTTTCTTCACGCTGCGTTTTTTGGTCATAGGGCACCTCCACTGACTATGATGGCTCTCCTTCAAATTGTATAGAGAAAGCGGTCCGTCTGTCGAGCTTTCCGGCATGGCGACCCCCTCAGCGCCCCTGTCGCAGCGCTACATCGAGAGGTACCATCCGTTCGCCTTTAACCCTGCCTCATGCTACAATTTTCGGCCTGGAAAGTGCCCCTTACCGCAGGTTCAGCGGGCATGAAACCCGACGATTGGAGCGTTCATGGAAGACTTCCTCTTTCGCGGCGATCTTGCAGACCTCGACCCCGATATTGCCGCTTTAGTCGATCTCGAAGCAATCCGCCAGACGAAAAAACTGATCATGATCCCGTCCGAATCCACCGCCCCGGCGTCCGTCCGGCAGGCCGTTGGATCAGTGTTCGGTAACATCTACGCTGAGGGCTATCCCGCTGCCGACTGGCGCGGCCTCGACGAAAGCGGCATTCTCGACATCGACCTGCGGCTGGCGGAGTTCCGCCGCAAGTCCGACGCGCGCTACTACAAAGGCACGGAGTTCGCGGACATTGTCGAAAGCCTCGCCCGGCGGCGCGCGGCGGAGCTGTTCGCCACGGATACAATCAGCGCCGATGATCTCTGGGTCAACGTGCAGCCGCTCAGCGGCGCGCCCGCCAACAGCGCGGTCTACACCGCCCTGCTCCAGCCCGGCGACACGATCATGGGCCTCAATCTGCTGCACGGTGGTCACCTGACGCACGGCAGTCCGGTCAACCGCAGCGGCCTGTTCTACAACGTCGTCAGCTACGACGTCGATCCCGAAACGGAATATCTGAACTACGACACCATCCGCGCGCAGGCGCTCGAAGCGAAACCGAAGATCATCGTCGCGGGCTTCACGTCCTACCCCTGGCCGCCGGACTGGGCGAAATTCCGCGACATCGCCAAAGAAGTCGGCGCGGTGCTGCTGGCCGACATTTCGCACGTCTCCGGCCTCGTGATCGCGGGCGCGTTCCCGTCGCCGGTCGGCTACGCGGACGTGATCAGCTTCACCACGCACAAGACCCTGGCCGGGCCGCGCGGCGCGGTGCTGATGACGACCGATCCCAAGCTCGCCAAGCTGCTCGATCGCGGCGTATTCCCCGGCGAGCAGGGCGGCCCGCACGTCAACGGCATCGCGGGCATGGCCGTCGCGTTTAAGATCGCAGCCACCGAGCAGTTCCGCGCCATGCAACACCAGATCGTGCGCAACGCGGAGCGCCTCGCGGAAAAACTGGCCGAACGCGGCCTGAACATTCCGCATCACGGGACGGGCAGCCACATGCTGCTGGTCGATTGCAAGTCTGTGGTGGGCGAAGACGGCACGACCCTCAGCGGCGACATGGCCGCGCGCATCCTGGATCTGGTCGGGATCGTGTGCAACCGCAACACCATCCCCGGCGACGCCTCCGCGTTCCGCGCGTCAGGCATCCGCCTGGGCACGCCGTGGATCACGCAGCGCGGCTTCCGCGAGCCGGAAATCGACCGGCTGGCGACCATCATCGCGGACGTGCTGCAAGCCTGCAAGCCGTTCAGCTATCTCGCGGCGGGCGGCAAGCTGCAATCCCGTGCCAAGATCGATTTCGAGACGCTCTACCACGCGCAGCAGGCCGTGGCGAAGCTCGCCAACGAGGCCGAGACCGACTACCCGCTGCCCGACCTGAGCGCGTACCCGAAGGAAGAAGACGCCGCCGCCGAGCACTTCCGCGTCCTGCCCGACGAAGTGACCGAGCCAGACGGCTGGCACACGCTCGACATTTACGGCGACGAGGCGCAGGGCTTCCTGGACGTCGCGCTGACCAGCGACGTGCTGGCGCTCGGCACGGGCGACGCGCAGCCGACCTGGGTGCTCGCCGCGGACGGCGCGCCACTTTCGCGCGGGGTGCTCTACCGCTTCCACGACAACGCCTATCACCTACACGTCGAGCAGGGGCTTGAGCGCATCGCGTCGTGGCTTCAGGCGCTCTCCGACGGCTTCGTGCTGTTCGATCCGACCGATGTCTATGCGAAAGTCCCCGGCCCGGTCAGCGTGTCTGCGCTGCGCAGCACGCCCGATCTGAGCCAGTTTGCGGGCATCGACTTCAACGCCGACTGGACCGCCACCGGCACGGGCTACGCGCCCGGCAAGGCATACTTCATCGGCGGCTACGGTCCGGCCTACACCGGCCCCACGCGCGATCCGCTGCCCCCGTTCGCCTGGGACGAGCCGGAAGACGGCGCGCTCAAGACGACCACGCTGCACGCGCTGCACAAGGAACTCGGCGCGAAGATGGTCCCGTTTGCGGGCTACGACATGCCGGTCTGGTACACCTCGGTGAGCGCCGAGCACCACGCCACGCGTACCGGCGCGGGCCTGTTCGACGTCTCGCACATGGGGGTGCTCGACTTCAGCGGCCCCGGTGCGGAAGCGTTCCTGAACGCCATCGCCGCCAACGACGTGACCGCCCTGGCCCCCGGCGAGGCGCATTACAGCTACCTGCTCGGCACGGACGGCGTACCGATCGACGACATTTTCATCTACCGCCTGGAAGCCAACTATTTCCTGGTGGTGGTCAATGCCTCCAACAACGACAAGGACTGGGCCTGGATCACCGGGCTGAAGGCGGGCGCGCTCCAGGCCGATCCCGCCTATCCCGGCGTGACCCTGCCCGGACGCGACAGCTTCACCCTGCGCGACCTGCGCGATCCGGCGGTGGGCAACGAACAGCGCGTCGATATCGCGCTGCAAGGCCCGCGCAGCCGCGACGTGCTGCTGAGCTTGCACGGCTCGGACGCGGACAAGGCGCGCATCAAGGCGCTGCCGTGGGCGGGCGTGACCCGCGCCACCCTCGGCGGTTACGATCTGGTCGTGGCGCGCACGGGGTATACCGGCGAACGCGTCGCCTTCGAGATCTTCGTGCACCCCGATAAGGCCCCGGCCCTGTTCAAGGATCTGGTCGAAAGCGGCGCGACGCCCTGCGGCCTCGCCGCGCGCGACAGCCTGCGCACCGAAGCGGGCCTGCCGCTCTACGGCCACGAACTCGCGGGCGAGTTCGGCCTCAACCCGGCGGATGCGGGGTTTGGCAGCTATGTCAAGCTGTGGACGCCCTGGTTCGTCGGCAAGGACGCGTTCATCGCGCACGAGCTTCAGCGTGACGCGGTTGTGACGCGCTTCCGGCTCGACAGCAAGGGCGTGCGCCAGCCGCACCCCGGCGATCCGCTGGTGGACGCGCGCGGGCGCGTGGTCGGCGTGGTCACCTCATGCAGCATCGACGACGAGGGTTACTCGCTCGGTCAGGCGTACATCCGCCTCGCGTACGCCGACGAGGGCACGCCGCTGTGGGTCTATCCGAACGCGGAAAAGGCCAAGCTCGATAAGCCCCTGGCCGGTCTGAAACTGGGCGACAAGACGCTCGTGCCCAACGCGGTCACGGTGCTCTCGCACTTCCCGAAGAAAAAGAAGTAAACGCGGTCTATCCTACGGGGGCGGCGCAAGCTGCCCCCGTTCTCTTGACGGAGAAAATCCCCATGCCCACCGACCCCGGTCACGACTTCCTGACCGCCTCCCAACACAAACACCTGGATCCCACCGGACAGGCGCAAGGGCTGCCCCAGCCGCCGCTGGAATGGCCCTTTGACCCCGACGCGCCGCAGATCCCCCTGCCCGATCCGGCCCCTGTCGCCGCCGCGCCGGTCGTGCTGCGCGAATTGATCGAGGCGCGCACCACGCACCGCCGCTATACCGCAGATCCGCTCGCCCTGACCGAGCTGGCGTACCTGCTGCGCTGCACGCAGGGCGTCAAACCGACTGGCACCGCCGCGATCACCAAACGCACCGTGCCGTCCGCCGGATCGCGCCATCCCTACGAGACGCACCTGATCGTTAACCGTGTCGAGGGCCTGGAACCCGGCCTGTACCGCTACCTCGCCCTGGAAAACACGCTGATCCGCCTGCCCGCTCCGGACGACCTCGCACAGCGGGCCACCGAAACCTGCGGCAAGCAGCTCATCGCAGACGCGGCGGTGACGTTCGTGTGGGCCGTCGTCCACGAGCGCGTCACGTGGGTGTACGGCACGCGCGGCTATCGCTACCTGTTCCTCGACGCGGGCCACATCTGCCAGAACCTGTATCTCGCGGCAGAAAGCATCGACTGCGGCGTGTGCGCGATCGCCTCCTTCGATGACGACGCCCTGAACGCGCTGCTGGGCTTCGATGGCACGGAGATGTTTGTCACTTACATGGGGTCTGTCGGTAAAATTTAAGAAGTTGTGTGTTCAGCGGATCGTGTCACAAGCCACCGTCTCCCAATCCGCGCCAGTGAAAGACAGTCTTCTATGTCCATCATCGAAGTACGCGCGCTTAACCTGACGCGCAACCGGACGCCGGTCCTGCACGGCGTCTCGCTTAGCGTCGAACAAGGCGAGATTTTCGTGCTCATCGGGCCGAGCGGCAGCGGCAAAAGCAGCCTGCTGCGCTGCCTGAACCGCCTGGAAGAACCCGCCCCGCAAACCGTTTTTCTGAACGGCGACGACATCACGTCGCTGCCCGTGACCACGCTGCGCTGCCGGGTCGGCATGGTGTTCCAGCAGTCGTCGATGTTCCCCGGCACCGTCGCGGATAACCTCGCCTACGGGCCGTCGCTGCGCAAAGAGACGCTGCCCCGCGAGCGGCTGGTCGAGCTGCTGGAACAGGTCGCGCTCGATCCGGCCCTGCTGGACAAGCGCGCGACCGAACTTTCCGGCGGGCAGGCGCAGCGCGTCGCCATTGCGCGGGCACTCGCCAACCGCCCCGACGTCCTGCTGCTCGATGAGCCGACCTCCGCGCTCGATCCCATCGCCACGCACGCCGTCGAGCAGACTCTGCACGACCTGCGCGCACGGCTGAATCTGACGCTGATCTGGGTGTCGCACATGGTCGAGCAGGCGCGCCGCGTCGCCGACCGCGTGCTGATGCTGGACGCGGGCCGCGTGGTGCGCATCGACACCGTGGACGCCATGCTCGATCCGCAGCACGGCGATCCGCGCGTGCTGGCGTTCGCCAAAGGGGACGATGGCAGAATGCAGGACGAGGACGAGCCTGCCCGGACGGATGTCGTCGCAGTGAAGGAGCCGCAGCCATGAACCTGCTCAACGACGCCCTGAACGGCCTGGGCGATGCGTTTGCGAATCTCAACGACCTGCCGCGCATCGGCCTTGCGCTGGCGCTGGTGGCCGTCGCCGCACTGATCTCGTACTGGCAGCGCGCGGGCGTGGAAAAGGATCTCGCCTCCGCGACGGCCCGCTCGTTCGTCCAATTGGTCGCCATCGGCTACGTCCTGGAGCTGATCTTCAACCAGGAAAACCCGCTGTGGACTGTGCTCATGCTGCTGGTGATGATCGTGGTCGGCGCGCGAACGTCCGGCAGGCGCGGCAAGGCGACGCCGCACGCTACCCGCGTCTCGTTCCTGTCGATTACGCTCGGCTCCGCGCTGACGCTGGCCGTGCTGGTGATCGGCGGCGTGTTCAGTTTCACGCCCCAGGCGATCATCCCCATCGGCGGCATGATCATCGGCAACGCCATGACCACCGCCGCGCAGGTCATGAACCGCATGTCCGACGACCTGCTCGACCAGCGCCCGCAGATCGAGTCGATGCTGGCCCTGGGCGCGACCAGCCGCCAGGCCGCGCAGATCCAGTTCCGGCGCGCGCTGCGCAGCGCCATGATCCCGCACATCGACACCACCAAGACGGTCGGACTGATCAAGCTGCCCGGTGCGATGACGGGCATGATCCTGGCCGGGGCGTCGCCGCTGGAGGCGGTCCAGCTTCAGATCATCGTGATGTACATGCTCGTCGGCGCGGTGACGTTCACCGGGCTGATCTCGGCGTACCTGACCTACCGCGAGTTCTTCACGCCCGCCTACCAGCTCAAGTCGCTGACCAGCCCCGTCGAGACGTGACGCCTGTTTCCTGCCTTCTGCATATCTCGTAGAGGTAAAAGCTTGCTCTACCCGGTTTTTGCCGCCAGCGGGCGGAGCAAGCTCCGCCCCTACGGATCATGGGATAGTTAGCGAGGGAGAAAATGCAAGTTCCTCCCTCAGAAAGTACATAACAGCCTCTAGACGTGCCGCGCGTGGTAATCACCGATCACACGCTGAATAAAACGCAAGAACGGCCACACGTCACGCAGCTTGCCCTGCCCACCCACAATCGGGATAGAAACTACGTCCCCGGACTTGAGATTTACAAGGATAGTGGAGGCGTTCGCTTTATCCGTGTCTTCCAAGGGGACCTTTGCCGAAGTCATTTCGCTGTATTCAAGATGTATCCAGTTCCCATGATAAACGTGTAGTCCCGACATCGTTACAGCGATCATGTGTTCCGCACCCCCTGCGCCGGATCGATAGACGCCCAGAATTTCTTCCCCCTCCGAAACGACAAGCTCATTTTTTAGCTTCTGGATAAGTGTCACGTCCGGGGCGTTTTCGTACCGCTCCAATGGCTCCAAAATTCGGTGTACGCGAGCTTTCAGGATCTCGTCGAATGTCACATACATTTTCTTGTACCCTCTGCCATTGCTGCATCATTTAATATACTATTTAACGTAATTTTTAAGGTTTTCACGGCGAAAAATAACCTATTTTGGCCGCTTTACACACCAAACTTACGCACATTTTCTCACGCTCACAACGCGACAAAAAAGGGCGATGCAAGCATCGCCCCTACGGAAATCTCACGGGTTTACGACGACTACGTTACGACCCGTTCGTCGACAGGTCCAGCGGCGCGACCGGTTCGTCCACGGCGCTGAACAGCACGCTCTGCTGCTCGCTGTACGCCACCGACAGCGACACGTACGGATCGAGCAGCGCATCGCCGCTCACCTCAGTGTTCACGTCGCCCTTAAGCTCTTGCCCGATGAGTGCGCCCGTCTCCGGGTCGATCACCACACGCCACACCAGCGTGCCGTCTTCCGCGATCTGCGCCAGCAGCGCGTCGCGCGTGACCAGCGCGTTCGGGCCTTCGGTCAGCACGCTCACCCGGCTGGCGACCAGTTCCGGCGCGGCGGAAAGCGGCAGCGTCACGGTATAGACCTCGCCCGTCGCCCCACCGCCCAGCTTGATCGTGTCCGGCCCCTCGATGGAGTCCGCCGCGTCCAGCCACGCCTCGTAATCGCCCACAAACGGATCGATGCGATCCTGGTCCAGATAGCGGCTGAGACCCAGGTCCGTAAACGCGGGAACCTGACTCAGATCAGACGCAGTGAACGTCTCCCAATCGCCCGGCAGCACAAAATTGGTCGCCGGATCGGATTCAAACGAGCCGCGCCAGTACAGGTCGCCGTCGCTCAGCGCCGCGTCCATATCCGCGGACCACGTCGAGGGCGTCTCGGTGCCGTCCTGCTGCACGGACAGATCCGCGGTGCCCGACACGGTCAGCGACACGGCCACGTTATCCGGCGCGGACCGGTCATAGGTGCCGACCACCGACGCGCTGCGTTCCTGCTGCCGCCAGTACGATTTGCCGCTGTCATACGCGCCCTCGGCCACGATCGCGGACCATGCCGTAATCTCCGCCTGGACGGTGTAGGTTTGCCAGTCGTCGTGCGCCGCGTACGCCGCGCGGATGCGCTCGGCGGCATCATCCTGCGCCAGCGCCCCGCTGCTGCCCAGCGCGATCGCCGTCACCAGACTCAGCAGCAGCGCTGTGCGGATCATATGCTTCAGTGAGAGTTGGGCTGTCCGCCACATAAAAGTCATCCTTCGCGTGTCACATGAACTTCATCCTGATTATACATCGCCGCCCCATCTCGCTGCCCTCCAAAAATAAGGGGGATGCCGCGAGGCTCACTCAAACAGGTCCGGCGCTTCGATCTCTACCCGCTCGTTGAGGGTCCGCACGGTCAGCGTATGGCGGATATCCTGGGCGATCCGCATTTCCGTCCCGGCCAGCGCCGTGCTGCCGCCAGCCTTCCCGACATCCAGCACGATGTCGCTGATGGTGCGGATCGACGCTTTGCGCAGCGCGTGATCGTCCACGCCGAGCGTCACTTCCAGGTACATGCGCGTATTGGGATCGGTATAGATCGTGTCGACCATCGTCGGCACATCCACGGTCATCCAGTTATCCAGGTAAGCCCCCGCCAGCGCATTGACGCCCAACACGGCCAACGCCTGCTCAGGATCGAGCGTGAAACGATACTCGACCTGAAGATCGCCGCCCTCGCCCACTGGCTCCGACGCCTCGACGGCGGTCACGAGACCCAGCAGCCGGAGGTAGTTGTGCTGGCCGTACTCGCCGCTGAGCCGCAGCAGAAAATCCACCACGATCCTCGAACTCGACAGGCCGGTGATCGGCAGCCAGTCGTCCGCCGTGCGGCCCAACGGCACGCCATCGGCTTCGCCGCGCACGTAAATCTCGTCATCGACGACGATCAGCTCGATCATCGCCGGCTCGTTCTCGGCGCTGGTGGTTTCACCCAACGCAATAACTTTCTGCTCGGTTTCGTTTTCCAGGCTCAAAAATTGATCGTCGTAGGTATTGCCCGGCACGCGCCGGAAAGCGCATGGTCCCTTGAACGTGTCCTGCTGTTGGATGACGTACGTCACGCCGTCCAGCGTCATGCGAATTTCCGAAATGTTGCGAAACTTCACGTCCGCTTCGTAAGTTTGGGCCGTGCCAAAGCCCTCGAACGCCGCCTGCGCCGCCGCAATCGCCGCCTCGTCGTCGGCGCTCAGCGCCCCCTGCGCCCCGGTCGTGACGGCGCTCCCCAGCAGCAGGATCGCCAGCACCGCCTCACTGATCCACCGGCTCCAGTTCACCGCTTGTGCTCCTCACTCACGTAATCTAATTAACGATCTTCAAACAGCGCCACTATTATAGCATGAACGAAATTCGGGCACGCGCGCATAAAAAAGGAGGCTTCTCGCCTCCTTTTTTACATCCTGGCTGCACTGCTGCATCCGCTCAGCGGCTAGTCATCACCGCCGTTATCGTCACCACCGTGGCCGCCGTTGTCGTCGCCGCCACGATCATCACCACCGCTATGATCGTCGTCGCCGCTGTCATCACCGCCGCCGTTATCATCACCGCCATGATCGTCGCCGGGCGCGTCATCGCTGCCCTGCCCGCTGCTGCTGTTGTCGTCCATCGTGCTGCCGGACCCGGAACTACCGGAGCCGGAGTGATCGTCGTTGGCGTCATCCATTCCGCCGTCATCGTCCAGGCCGTCGCGCCCACGATGGGCGTCGAACCGCGTCTCGACCTCGCGCGCGACCCACTCGCCGTTGACGAGGCTCAGGTGCACCTTGACCAGCGCGCCCAGCAGCGGCGTGCCGTGCATCTCCGCCCGCGTGACATCGATCTGCTGGCCCGCCACGACGATAAAGCCCTCGCCCGCGTTCATCAGCGTCCCGACGATCTCGAACTCGCCGTCATCGAAACGCGGCTGCGCCGTCGCGGTCGCGCCGGTTGTGGTCGAGTCATCCAGCGCGAACGTCTCGATCTCCCGCGCGATCCAGTTGCCATCCATCGAAAGCCCGGCGTGCACCTTCACCAGATCGCCCACGGCCAGCCCGCGCTCCACCTCGGCTACCGCCAGATCGAACGCCAGCCCGTTGACCTCCGCCGACGATGCCGACAGGCTGTCCAGCAGGCCGACCAGCTCAAGCTCGCCGGGCAGCAGCACGCCGCTTTCCGCCGGGATCACTTCGCTCGCGCGGATCGTGCCGTCCGCCAGCGTCACCCCTTCGATCCAGACCGCCGTGCCCACCTCCAGCGCCGCGCCGACCTGCGCTCCGGCCACATCGACGACCAACCCGTTGACCGTGATCGTATCCTGCTCCACGGCCTCGATCAGCCCGACCAGCTCGACCTTGTTCGTATCATCGCTCTGGGCGCGCGCGTGCGGTCCCGCCCAGGCCAGCGCCGCCGCCGCCAACACGGCGACCAGCAGCAGTCGAAAAACATTTCCTCGCGTCATCGCAGTCCTCCAAGTTCTAGTCTGTGCCCTCATCTTCAATGTTAAAACAATCCTCATCGCCCAACCAACACCCCCAGCGTACCGGGGTGCAGCGCGATCGCCATCCACAGCGCCGCCGCCGCCGGATCGTCCGGGAACGTGGCGCTGAACGGCAGCCGCAGTACGCGCCCATCCTGCACGGCGGGCACGTCCGCATACGCCGGATTCGCCGCAAAGTCCGCCGCCGCCTCGGCGCTCCACGCGCCCGCCAGCACGATCACGTCCGGCGCCAGGGTGCGGATCGCCTCGTCATCCACCTGCCGGTAATCGTCGTACCCCGCCGCAGCAGCCACGTTGATCCCGCCCGCCGCCGCCGCCAGATCGCTGAAGATCGTCTGCTCGCCAAAGGTGTACGCCTCCGGCGTGAGCGCCAGCACTCGCGTGATCGCGTCGGGCATGACGGCGCGCCGGATCACGTCCAGCCGGTGATCGAGCCGGGCCAACACCTGCGCCGCGCGCAGATCCTGTCCCGTCGCCATGCCCAGCCGCTCCACCGCGTCGCGCCACGCGGCCAACCCGTTCACCGCGCCCACTTCAAACACCGGCACGCCCGCGTCGTCCGCCGCCGCGACCAGATCGGGATAGGATGCGGCAGCGAGATCGGTCAGGATCAGCAGGTCGCTCCTGGCAGCTCGATCCGCCGCATCCACCGCCGGATCGACCGGCACGATCTGCCCCTCCGGCACGACCAGCGCCAGCGCCGGATAGTCGCCCACGGCGGCGATCCGTTCCGGCAGCGTGGGGATGATCACCTCGCGCCCCGCCGCATCGATCACGGCGCGCGGAAAACCATCATCCTGCGCCGCGCCGGGTCGCGCCGCCGCCAGCACCGCGCCAAACACCACGACCATCACCGCCACTGCATGTCCATACGTTACAAATCGCCGTCCCGGATGCATCGCGCACCGCCCTTCCAATAAAAAAACCCGGCCTGCATTGGCAGACCGGGTTTATCGTACCTGAGTTTGGGATGGATTTCAGCGACTATTCGGTGACGCTTAGCCCACTGTCGTCCACGCTGACCAGGGAGCGGTTCATCCAGCCCGCGAACCCGTTGTACGGGTAGAGCACGGAACCGGTCGGAACCTCGACCTGATACCACTCACCGTTTGCGCTGAGGCCCTTCACCACGATCTGCGTGCCGGTGGGCAGTTCCGTGACCACCTTGTAGATCGAGTCGTTCGGGCCCTGGCGCACGATCGCGGTCGGGTAAATCGTCACGCCCAGCACCGACGGCGTGCCGAAGTTGTCCTTGCGGACGTACCCAAAGCCCACGCCCGGCGCGTAAACGCTCATCCAGAAGTCGTCCACCGACTCCAGGAACACCGCCGATGCGCCGTTATCGACCTGGCCCAACACGTCAGCCGTCAGTTCCGGCTCGGCATAAACGCCCGCAACCGCGCTGTCCACCGCCGCCGTCACCGACGACTTCGGCAGGACCGTCAACTGCGAGCTCAGCATCCAACCCTCGACGCCGCCGGGGGCCATCACCGGGACCAGTTCGCCATCCGGATCGCCCACGACGTACACCGTGCCGCCGTTCTCGACGCTGCCCGCCAGATCGCTGACGATGCTCGAATCGACATAGACGCCCGCCGCCTCGGCGGAGTCCATCGACACCACGGCGAGGAACGCATCACCCAGCGGCTCCAGGGCCGACGTCAGCGCCCACCCGGTCGTGCCATCGGGGGCAATTACGACGGACCACTCGCCACCATCGGAGCCGATGACCGTCGCCACGTCGCCGTAGGTCATCGTGCTGAGCAGGTCGGAATTCAGGTTCGGCGCGGAGAAGATCGCCACGTTGGCCGAGCTTGAAGCCGCCCATACCTGTTCGCCCAGCAGCGGCGATTCCAACAGCGCGAGGCTGTCGGCGGGCACGTAGCCCGAAAAGTCCGCCGCGTCAATTTCGTACCAAGACTGGTTGTCATTCGAGCGCAGCACGTCGACCATCGTACCCGCTGCCAGCTCACCAACCGCGTCGCCCGCGTCGCTTGGCTCGGCGTAAACGCTGGTGGCGCTGGTGATGACTCCCTGTACCGGATTGCTCGATTGGGCCGCCGCGACACCAAGCCCCCCCAGGGCCAGCGTTACCAGGAGTACCAACGCCACAACCACGGTTTTTCTCATGAGTTTCTCCATTCTATTTAAGTGGTCACTATGGGATTGTTGTGCAAAACAAATGCTTGGCCCACTACTGAGCCCACGACTATTATACGCCTACAAACTGACATTTTGTTAGCGAACCCTCTCGCAGCG
Source organism: Aggregatilinea sp. (assembly GCF_036822615.1). Taxonomy (NCBI): domain Bacteria; kingdom Bacillati; phylum Chloroflexota; class Anaerolineae; order Aggregatilineales; family Aggregatilineaceae; genus Aggregatilinea; species Aggregatilinea sp. The sequence goes on from NZ_DAISHJ010000016.1 coordinate 57,010, forward strand.
AGCGTGATTAGTCCTCCTGCCCGCCAAAACGTGCGCGCAGCAGCGACTGTCCAACATCGCTCTGCATCCATGCAAACCAATCCCGGTACAAGCTGTTTTCGGGCGGCGGCCCCAGCCCGACGATCTGGATCGACATACGCAGCGGGTAATCGCCGCTGTCGATGGCCGCACGCGTGGGCATCACGAACGGCGCGCCCTGCTCCGCCGCCACCGGCACGACGCGCACGCGGCTGTCGATCTGCTCCAGGCCCACATAGCCGATCGCGCCCGGCGTGCTCGCCACGATATTCATCACGTCGCTGCCAGACAGCGCCAGCCGCGCGGCGAGTGTCGTGCGTCGCGCGCCCATGACCTGATCGCCAAAGGTGAGCCGGGTATCGGCCCCTTCTTCGCGGCTGACCACCGTCACCGGCAGATCCGGGCCGCCCAGGTCGGACCAGTTCGCCACCCGGCCCTGGAATACGTTGCGCAGATCCTCGAAGGTGAAACCGGAAACCGTATTCGCGGGATTGACCACCAGCACCAACGCGTCATACCCAATCGGCGCAACCCACAGCGGCGCGTCGTTGGGCACGTAGCTCGTCAGTGCATACGGCGTCGTACCGGACAGCATCTGGTTGTAGATCGCCTCCCACGTCGCGGGCTGGCTCGATACCGCAAGGCGAACACCCGGCTGTTCGAAGTCCACGGCGAAATCCTGCAGCAGCGGATACGTCGTGGTCGTCGCCATGATCCGGACGCTCATCACCTGCGGCGTGGCCGTGGGCGTGTAGATCGGTCCTCTACAGCTTGCCAGTGCCAAACCGAGTATGACGATGGTGCGTTTGGCCCGCTTCATCCTCCACCCTCTCAGGTCAAGAGGGCTACCAGCAGACTCTGCGTGCCAGGTGCGAATCCGTACAACCGCTGCTGCTGCACAAGGTGCAGCAAGAACCTGATGCACAGGTGCCCCCCGATCAGCGCCGCCACAAGCGCGGCGATCACCGGCGTTACCGTGTCGTGCGAGATAATCAGGTTGCCCAACAGGATGTCCAGCCCCTGTATGAAGCCCGCGCCACAGAGGATCGGCACGGCCAGCCAGAGGCTGAGCCGGACCGGATCCGGGCGCGACAGGCCGCGCCCCATCCCGGCGGCGATCGTGCTGCCCAACCGTGATAGGCCCGGCAAGTTGGCACATGGCTGTGCCACGCCGACAACCAGAGCATCCGGCGCTGTGATGCCGCTCGAAGTCTGTCCGGTTTGGCGCGCGCGTTCGCTTGCGGCCAGCACGACCGCCGCAACCGTCAGCAAGACGGTCACCGTCCACGGCGCACCAAACACCGGATTAAGATGATCTTCGAGCAGCAGGCCCGCCAGCGCAGCGGGGATCGCCCCCAGCATGAAATAGAGCAGGAGACGAGCATCGGGGTCTTGTACAGAGCGGGTACGGAGCGCAGTCCAGGCAGCACGCAAGTGCGTCGGCCAGTCGCGCCAGAAGTACACAAGCACCGCCATCAGCGTTCCCAGGCGCAGGATCGTGTCGAAGACGAGCGAAGACTCGCTCCAACCCAACCACCAGGGTACGAGTACGAGATGGCCGGAGCTAGAAATAGGCAAAAAGTCGGTAGCTCCTTGCGCAATACCAAGGATGACAGCCCTGAGCAGGTCCAAACAAAGATCCTTCCACGGCTTCTAACGCTAAGCGGTGAAATATCGACTTGCTAAAATTCAAGCGCGCGTGCGCGCTGGCGACTATGCAGTGTGCAGTGCTGCTCCTTGGGCGGCTCCCACAGGCTGGTAGCTCGCCAGGAACGCCGTAGCATAGTCATCAAACGTGCCATCAATAATTGCTGCGCGCATTTCACGCATAAGCGTGAGCAGAAGATGCAAGTTGTGGATGCTTAGCAGTTGGTGTCCGAGGATCTCGGAAGACTGGACCAGGTGGCGCACATACCCGCGCGAAAACGTCCGGCAGGTATAACACGTGCACCCCGGCTCGATCGGGTCATGATCGGTGGCATACTGCCGGTTGCGCATATTGATCCGGCCCAGGCGCGTGAGCGCCGCGCCGTTCCGCGCAACCCGGGTGGGCAGCACGCAGTCGAAAATATCCACACCGCGCGCCACGCCGTTCACCAGGTCCTCAGGGCTGCCGACGCCCATTAAGTAGCGGGGCTTATTGGCAGGCATCAGAGAGGTTGTTTGTTCGAGTGTGTGTACCATCTCCGCCTTGGTTTCGCCCACGGCCAGTCCCCCAATGGCGTATCCCGGCAGATCCAGGCCAGCGGCATACTCGACCGAAGCCGCGCGCAGATCGGGGAAGATCCCGCCCTGCACGATGCCGAACAATGCCTGACGCGCCAGATCGCCGCTGCGCGCGTGTTCCTCCGCACAGCGATCGAGCCAGTGGTGGGTGCGTGCCAGCGCCCGCTCGACCGCCGCGCGATCGTTCGGGACCGGGCACTCATCGAAGGCCATAATGACATCCGCACCCAGCTTGTGCTGGATCTGGATAGACACTTCGGGCGTAAAGCGGTGGATGGAGCCATCGAGGTAACTACGGAACGTTACCCCGTCGTCGTCGATGTCGCGCATCTCCCCCAGACTGAAGACCTGGAACCCGCCCGAATCCGTAAGCATCGGGCCGTTCCACGCCATGAAGTCGTGCACCCCGCCGAACTCGGCAACGAGATCTTCGCCGGGACGCAGGTGGAGATGGTAGGTGTTAGCCAGCACCAGCGTAGCACCCAGTTCTTGCAGCTCGCGCGGCTCGACGGCCTTGACGGTCGCCTGTGTGCCGACGGGTGCAAAAACGGGCGTAGGCAGCGGGCCGTGCGGCGTTTGTAAAACGCCCGCCCGTGCGGAGCCTTGCTGTGCAGTAAGTGAAAACTCGAAGACCATGACGATGTCGAGGCGTCACGCCGGTAGGCAGCCGGGAGCTGCCGCAAAAATAAAGACTTTCGCTAACGTTGGGTCCCCATTATATCAGGAGGACTCCGTTTGGCGAAAACCCCAACCACCCCGGTGCCCACCGTTATAGGCGCCCATTCGTGCCGGGCGAACGGCTGGCGTTAGGAAGGGGAAATTCCTCAAGCTCCCTATATTATAAAGGTAACTTCGCGGAATTGACCTGCCCAAAATCGAGAGAATGGCGATCAATTTAGCGCGCCATCCGCCCGGCGTGCGAGCAGGGTATACCCGCCCTCGCTGCCGTCCGTCACGCCGTCGAACCGCGCGACGTGTACCAGCACTTCCGGCACATCCGGCGCGACGAATTCCAGGCGCGCACCGCGCACCGCATCCGGCAGATCGACCTGCGCGATCATCGTGCCGTCCGATGACGTCACCGTGATGCGCGGCTGCAGCGCGTCGGTGGACTGCTGCCACTCGACGATCACCACGTCGCCGGCCACCACCGGCAGCGTGTGCACGCGCTCGGCCTGATCCGCCCACAGGTATCCGGCGGTTGGCTGATCGTAGCCCAGCGCGAGCGTCGCATCCGGCGGCACGTCCTGGGC
>NZ_DAISHJ010000016.1:60516-77859 GCF_036822615.1 Aggregatilinea sp.
CGCGTCGTCCGCCAGCGGCGGGTAGCCAAACGGAGAAGTAGTGCCCGGCTCCTCCATCGCGGCATCTTCAGTCGCGGCGGGCGTGCTCACCGGGAACAGTCCGCCCGTCAGCCCGCCGGACGCGGTCGCGGTCGGCGTAGGAGTGCTTTGCGAGGCGTCGCCCGCGGGCGGTGTAGCCGTGCCCGCCGGGAACAACCCACCGGTCAGCCCTCCGTCAGCCGTGGGAAGAACGGTCGCCGCTTCTTCGCTCTCAGTGTTCGGTCCGCCGCCGGACGCGTCGCCCGCTGCCACTTCCGGCCCGGTCAGCGTCAGCGTGAACGTCCCGACCGTCACCCGCATGTTTTCGTGCTGCAAGCGGCACGCATTGACCGTATACCAATCCGTCGCAGGCAGCGTCGTATCGAGCAGCGGATTCAGCCCGCCGCTGGGGCGGTCGTCATTGAACGCGATCGCATCTGCGCCACTGCCGCCTTCCAGGTAGAGCCAGAGCTGGCCGTCCAGGCTGCCGGACGTGCGCTGCATGTCGAGCACGATCGGATCGCCCGCCTGCCCCTCGAACCAGAAGGTCACGCACGGCACGTCCTCGGTGATCTCGCCGCTGACGGTATCGCCATAGACGATCTGCGTGCCGGTCTGCGCAGGCGGCGCGCTCCAGGCACGGGGCGCAGCGGCCCAACTTCCCGCGACCAGCGCCGCGCCTGCCGCCCACCCGATCCACCGCTTCGTGACTGTACGGTTCCGCATTCCGGTCACCTCATCGTGCCCGCATTCCAACCCGGATCAATCTGCTGCCGCACGAGTATAGGGCCAATTACGCGCCGCGCAAGACCCGCCAGCCGCCAACACCACGACCGCACATTTACCCCCACCCCGGTCCTGTGCTATAATCCCGATGCTCGCCGGAGTTTGGGCTGAGCGGCGGGCATCTGCGCCAATGGAGCGATAGCGATGCGCCACTACCAACGGCTTGACGATGTGCACTACGATGAAAGCAGCGATACCCTGACTTTTACCTGCAAGCAGGAACATGGCTGCGCGTCGGATCTGTGGTTTGGCCGTGAAGGGATGTACCTGAGCATTTCTGCCCAGCACGGTCCGCTGGAAATTGCGCTGCGCCCGCGTCTGCGTGACCTCACCACCAGCCTGGCCGACCTCAAGCCGACCGAGCATCTGGGCGTCATGCGAATGGTCGGAACCGGTCAGGCGCATGTAGAATTGGGACTCTCGACCAATGGCGAGCTGCTGATCCGTACGTCCATCATCGCGGACGCGACCGGGCACTTCGCCATGAACACGATCCTGTCGTCCGAGGCGCGCGAGCGCCTGTTTGAGTGGCTGGGAATCACGAACACCGCGCTCGACAGCTAGCGCACCAACAACCAATTCGTCGCCTGCGGGGAGAGCGTCCGGCACAGCCGGGCCACCGAAGGGGCAAACGGGGCAGCCGTAGACTGCGGCCTCCGTGAAACTCTCAGGTCCATGTACCCGCCGCGCGATTTCTCCTCTGGAAAGCGTACCGCTGTACGCGCCGACGGGGCAAGCCTTCCTCCTACGAAGGGCCAATCTCTCAGGCAGCAGCGACAGAGGCAAACAGTCAGTTCGATCTGTTTGCCTCTTTTTTGTTTGTCAGGGCCCCTGCACAACATGGTTGCGCGGGGTGATGTACCGGGGTCCCTGTGCAATAGGGTTGCGCGGGGTTCGTATGTCGATACACTCTTGCCAACTTCTGGCTCGGATTTTACTTTGCAAGAAAGGACTTTAACTGATGTCTGACTGGAAAACCCTCGACAACGCGAAATACACCGAAAACGACGAATGGGTGCTCGTAGACGGCGGCACGGCGAAGATCGGCCTCACCGACTACGCGCAGGATCAACTCTCTGACATCGTGTTCGTGGACCTGCCCGACGTGGGCGACAAGCTCAGCAAGGGCGAAGCCTTCGCCACCGTCGAGAGCGTCAAGGCCGCCTCGGACGTCTATGCCCCGATCAGCGGCGAAGTCGTCGCGGTGAACTCGGCCCTGGACGACGCGCCGGAGACGATCAACGGCGATCCGTTCGGCGCGGGCTGGATCGTGGAAATCAAGCTCGACAACACGGCGGAGCTGGCCGACCTGCTCGACGCCGCCGCGTACGTCAAGCACTGCGAAAGCCGGAGCTAAAAACACAAAACCGGCCAAACCATGCTTGTCTCCCCTCTCCAACTTGATTGGAGAGGGGCCGGGGGTGAGGTCGCAGTGATCACCGGGTTGACGTGCAAAGCCGCGTGACGCCAGGTAGGGGCAATTCATGAATTGCCCCTACCATAAATTCCCCCACAACCGGGCGATGCAAGCATCGCCCCTACGAAAAACGTGATTTGTGGAGGGAATAGCGCCATCCGATTTTCGCTTTTCTCCGTTTCCTCTTTGCAGGGAACGAGGGCGCAAAACGAACATTCATGACCTTATATATATAACGAGTATTTTTTGAGCACACCTGCCACCTCAAAACCTGAATTTATTGATCGTACGAGATCGTCAAGGAGTTGGAGTACATGAGCTATATTCCTCACACCGACGCCGACCGCGCGGACATGCTCAAGACCATCGGCGTACAGTCGATGGAGGAGCTGTTCGACCGCGTGCCGGACGAGCAGCGCTTCCCGCCCCTGGATTTACCGGAGGGGCTGAGCGAGATGGAAGTCGCCTGGGAAGTGGGCGGACTGGCGCGCGCCAACGTCAACACCAGCGACTATGCAACCTTCCTCGGCGCGGGCGCGTACAACCACTACATCCCCAGCATCGTGAACCACGTGCTGCTGCGCAGTGAGTTTTACACCGCCTACACCCCCTACCAGCCGGAAGTCAGCCAGGGCACGCTCCAGGCGATCTTCGAGTACCAGAGCATGATGATCGCGCTGACCGGCATGGAAGTCGCCAACGCCAGCCACTATGACGGCGCGACCGCGCTGGCCGAAGCCGTCACGATGGCCCGCGCGCACTATCGTGGCAAGCGCACCAAGGTGATCCTCAGCCCCGGCGTCAATCCGCAGTTCCGTGCCGTGGCCCGCACCTACCATCAGGGCAGCGGCATGAAATTCGTGGGCGACAAGGGCAGCGCCACCCTGACCGATCTGGTGGACATGCTCGACGACGACACCGCGATGCTCGTGGTCAGCTACCCCAACTTCTTCGGCCAGATCGAAGACTTCAGCACCCTTGCGGAATCCGTGCACAAGGCCGGAGCGCTGCTGTGCATGGTGGTCGATCCGATCATGCTCGGCCTGTTCAAGTCGCCGGGCGAGCTGGGCGCGGACGTGGTCGTCGGTGAAGGGCAGTCGCTCGGCATCCCGCTGAGCTTCGGCGGCCCGTACCTCGGCTTCTTCGCCACGCGGGAAGAATACGTGCGCAAGATCGCCGGGCGCGTCGTCGGCCAGACCGTCGATAACCATGGCCGCCGCGCCTACGTCATGACGCTACGCCCCCGCGAGCAGGACATCCGCCGCGAGAAGGCGACCAGCAACATCTGCACCAACCAGGGCTTGATGTCCCTCGCCGCGTGCGTTTATATGAGCGCGATGGGCAAGCACGGTCTGCGCAAGGTCGCGGAACTGTGCTACCAGAAGTCGCACTACGCCGCCGAACAGCTCAACGCACTGAACGGCTACAGCGTGGACATGAGCAAGCCGTTCTTTAAGGAATTCGTGCTCACCTGCCCGCGCCCGGTCGCGGAACTGAACGATTACCTGCTGGAGCACTGGGGCATCATCGGCGGCTACGATCTGTCGAAGGATCTGCCGGGCCGCGAAAACCAGATGCTCGTCGCCGTGACCGAGATGAACATTAAAGACGAAATTGATACGCTGGTCGAAGCCCTGCGCGATCCCGATGCGCACCTCGGCCACGATCACCATCACTAGCCGCCGCGAAGATAGGGACGCACCATGACGACAGAGTTGATTTTACAGAGCCAAAAAGAAGAGACGCCCGCTCCCCTGGAGCCGTTGATCTACGATCTCGGCGCGCCGGGACGCCAGGGCGTGCGCCTGCCCGATTCTGACGTGCCCACCGTCGATCTGCCCGCCGATCTGCTGCGCGCGGACCTCGATCTGCCCGAAGTCAGCGAGCAGGACGTCATGCGCCACTTCGTGCGCCTGAGCCACTTCAACCACAGCGTCGATACGGGCTTTTACCCGCTCGGCTCGTGCACCATGAAGTACAACCCCAAGGTCAACGAAGATATGGCCCGCCTGCCTGGGTTCGCCCAGGTGCACCCGCTGCAGGATCCGAGCACGGCCCAGGGCGCGCTGGCGATGATGTACCAGCTCCAAGAGTGGCTGGCCGAGATCAGCGGCATGGACGCGGTGAGCCTCCAGCCCGCCGCCGGGGCGCAGGGCGAATTCGCGGGCATCCTGATGATCCGCGCCTACCACCTCGCCAACGGCGAAGGCCACCGCACCAAGATCATCGTGCCGGACAGCGCCCACGGGACCAACCCTGCCACCACCGCGATGGCCGGGCTGGAAGTGATCGAGATTCCGTCCGACGCCAACGGCGACGTGGACCTGGACAAGCTGCGCGAGGTCTGCGGCGAAGACATGGCGGGCATGATGATCACCGTGCCCAACACGCTCGGCGTGTTCGAGACACACATCAAGGACATCGTGGAGATCATCCACGGCTGCGGCGGCTTGATGTACATGGACGGCGCGAACATGAACGCCATGTTGGGCGTCGCCAAGCCCGCCGAACTCGGCTTCGACGTGATGCACTACAACCTGCACAAGACCTTCAGCACCCCGCACGGCGGCGGCGGTCCCGGCAGCGGGCCGGTCGCCGTGGTGGAGAAGCTCGCGCCGTTCCTGCCCGGCCCGATCGTCACCGTCGTGGAAGAGGGCGAAGGCGACGAGCCGCCGCTGTATGGCCTGACCATGCCCGAGCAGAGCATCGGCGCGCTGAAGGCGTTCTACGGCAACTTCGGCATGATGGTCCGCGCCTTCAGCTACATCTCGACGTACGGCGCGGAGGGTCTGCGCGCGGTGACGGAACACGCCGTACTGAACGCGAACTACATCCGCGCCCGGCTCAAGGACGCCTACCCCATGCCGTTCGACCGCGTCTGCGGCCACGAATTCGTGTGCGAGGGTCACTGGGAGGGCGTGGAGGGCATTCACGCGCTGGACATTTCCAAGCGCCTGATGGACTACGGCATCCACCCGCCGACCAACTACTTCCCGCTGATCGTGCCCGAAGCGCTGCTGATCGAGCCGACCGAAACCGAGTCGAAGCAGTCGTGCGACGACTTCGCGGACGCCATGCTGACCATCGCCGCCGAGGCGAAGGAGCACCCGGAGCTGCTGCACGACGCGCCGCACACGACCCCCGTCGGGCGCGTGGACGACGTGCTCGCGGCCAAGCAGCTCATCCTGTGCTGCCGCCCCGTCCCGGATTACGGGGCGTAAGGCGAAAACCCCGACCTCACCCCCTGGCCCCCTCGCCAATCTAAGTTGGAGAGGGGGAACAAGGCAGGCGTGAAGTAAAACGTAATGATGGTTTTGCAGGTTGCCATTCCGTAAGACACAAGCAAAATCATCCCCGGGCAATCGATTTGAAGTCCCCTCTCCAACCTGGATTGGAGAGGGGATTTAGGGGTGAGGTCGTGTTGCGCGCCCGCCAAAGGATCGCCCATGTCCGACGAAACGCGCCAGCCGCCAATGGAAAAAACGCCGCCGAACTGGTGGGACCGGCTCGGTACGCTTGCGCGCGAAAAACGGCAGCAGCCCACTCCCGCAGAAGCACACCTCTGGACGTTCCTGCGTAATCGACAGCTCAACGATCTGAAGTTCCGGCGGCAAACCGCATTCGGCCCCTTCATCGTCGATTTTTACTGCGCCGAACACCATTTAGTCGTGGAAGTCGATGGGCCAATCCACTCAGATCGCACGACAGAAGATATTGAACGCCAGAATTACCTGGAACAACTCGGCCTGCACGTGCTGCGCGTTACGAATGAACAGGTCTTGCAGCATACAGATGAGGTGCTCAAGATGATCTGTGCTGCTATCAAGTCTCCTTAGTCGTCCTACTCCGATCCCTCATTCCTGCTCGTCCTGTTTCCCCGCAAAAAACAGGCTGCGAACCGGCCCGCTGATAGCGTATAACTGCATGTGGACTGCACCGCTGGCCCCTGCGTGACGTTGCGCAACAGTGGACCAGATGTGCTACACTTTCCGGTGAATTGTGAGGAAATTTCCGATGAGCCAGATGTCACCCACCACCGCAAGTCCACGCTGGCACGTCCTGGCCGCGTTCGCGTCCGTGTACGTGTTCTGGGGCGGTACCTACCTGGGGATCCGTTTCGCGCTGGAATCGCTGCCGCCGTTCCTGATGGCGGGCGCGCGCTTCCTCACCGCCGGGACGATTCTCTACGTCTGGATGCGTGCCAAAGGCGCGCCGCGTCCCTCGCGCATCCACTGGCGCGACACCGCGATCATCGGCGGCCTGCTCCTGTTGGGCGGCAATGGCGGCGTCACCTGGGCGGAACAGCACGTCCCGTCGAGCCTCGCCGCGCTGGTCGTCGGCGCGATGCCGCTCTGGATCGCACTGCTGGGCTGGCTCTTTTTCGGCAGTGGACGCCCGACCTCGCGCCTATCCCTCGGCCTGATCACCGGCTTCGTGGGGATCGCACTGCTCGTCGGCCCGGACAATCTGACGGGCGAAGGCGGCAGCCTCGCGGGGATCGGTGCGCTGTTGTTCGCGGCGCTGTCGTGGGCGTTCGGTTCGCTCTACGCGCTCCGCGCCACGCTGCCGCGCACCCCGCTCCAGGTGACCGGCATGGAGATGATTTGCGGCGGCGCGCTGTTGGCCGCGCTCGGCACGCTCTCCGGCGAATGGGGCGATGTACATCTGGCGGAAATTTCGCTCAAATCCGGCGTGGCGTTCGGCTATCTGGTCATCGGCGGATCGCTGCTCGGCTTCTCGGCCTACGTGTGGCTGCTGCAAAACGTGCCACCCGCCCAGGCCGCGACGTACGCTTACGTGAATCCCGTGGTGGCGCTGTTCCTCGGCTGGGCACTGGCCGACGAGCCGGTCACCGCGCTGACTCTCATCGCTGCGGCCATCATCATCGGCTCGGTAGTGCTCATCACCACGGCGAAAGTGCGCCCGGCTCCTGTCGAGCCGGAGCCCACCCCGGTCCTGTCCGAACCGGTCCCTTCACCTTCGGGCGCAGGAAAGTGAGCTTTTATGCAGTTGATCGTCGCGTCCTATCCGGATCAGGCTGGGCGCTGGCCGGAAACTGGCCGCCACATCATGGCCCAATTCGACGACCGCAGTGTGGTGGTCTACCAGGCGTTCCGGCCCGAAATCGCCCGCTTCGCCGCTGAGCACGGTTATTTTGGCGACGAATTCAGCTATACCCGCATGAGCTGGGTTAAAACCAGCTTCTTGTGGATGATGTACCGCTCCAACTGGGGCACGAACGAAAACCAGGAAGCGATCGTGGCCGTGTGGCTGCGGCGCGATGCGTTTTTGCACATCCTGGCGAACGCCGTGCACGCGTCGTTTCCGCAGGGCGTTTATTCCAGCCGCGAGACGTGGCAGGTTTTGATCAACAACTCGGACGTACGCGTGCAGTGGGATCCGGATCACGATCCGGCAGGGGAAAAAGTGGAGCGCCGCGCGATCCAGCTTGGCATTCGCGGCGCGTTTTTACGCCAGTATGGGCGCGGCGGCTGGATCGAGCGCGTCGAGGATATCACGCCGTTCGTCGCGGAGCAGCGCCAGATCGTACAGGCGCGCAACTTCGCCGCCCTACGCACCCCGCTGGAGCGTCCTTTCCCCGTGCTCGATCCTGCCGTCCACGACCGGCTCCAAATGGACACGCCCGGCAGGCCGAGCGTGTCGTGATCAGGCCGGAACCGGATCGCCCGTCAGGAACGGCAGCACCAGCGGCGGCGTATTCAGCAGGGCGTGTCCCGCGCCGGGCACGATCGTCACGTCCAGGCGGGGCAGCAGCCCGCGCAGCCGCGCCGCGATCTTTTCGTTGTCGCGGATGATGTCCTTCTCGCCGCCCAGCAGCAGGACCGGCATGGTCAGCCGCCGCAGTTCCTCGTCCGTGAATACCGGCAGCACGCCGATGCGCGGGTTGAAGTTGCTCGACACCAGCACGGTGATGTCCTCGACGCCCTCCGGCACCGCCTGATCCCCGAACATCGAGCGGGAGATGCGCCGCATTCCCCGCTTGCCGAGCATCCCCAGGATGATCGCGCGCGCCAGAAACGATGCGCGATCCGGCACGACCCCACCCGGAGCCAGCAGCACCAGTTTTTCGACGCGCTCCGGGTGCGCCACGGCGAACTTGAGCGCCGTCCACCCGCCCTGCGACAACCCTTCCAGCGTCACGCGCGTCACGCCCAGGCCGTCGAGCACGTCCTCCATCCACTCCGCAAACGCCGGACCCTTCCACTCGGGACGGTTCTGCGCGCTGCGCCCCGCCTCGCCGATCAGGTCCACGCCATAGAGCCGGTAGAACGGCGCATACGCGGCGAACTCGCTCGCCCATGTCGCCGAATTCGTGCCCGCGCCGTGCAGCAGCACCAGCGGCGGCGCACCCTCAGTCCCGCCCTCAATCACGAACGTCTCACCGTGCCGGGTGGGCACGGTAAGCGTCGTATAGGGGGTGGGCCAGTTGGAAAGCAGCGTATCGTACACCGCCATCACCGTCCGCTCCCCCTCCGGCGATTTAAAGATCGTAGTCCCAGCCATCTTTGCTCCTCCTCACGTGCTCGCGCTGTTCCTCTGACTTCAGTCTACTTCGAAAACGCCTGAAGCTCATCGATGCAGCCGCGCCGCACCGCCAGATCGAGCACCTTCATCTCCCCGCGCCGCTTGAAGTAGAGCGCAGCGTAATTCCGCTGCACGGCAGTACCCTCGAACAGATAGTGCTGGATGTGCGCCTCCCCTTCAGGCGTAGTCACCAGCCCCAGCGCGTAGTCCACCAACCGCGACGTGGTGAAGGTCATCTCCGGCTCCAGCCACTCCATCAGACAGTCGACATCCTCGACCCGCCCGGAGCGCCCCCACTCCTCGACCACGGCAAGCCTGAGCTGCATTTGACGATTCACCATGGCCTGTCCTTCTTCCCGGCCCAGCGGTCGCCGCGCGATCTCCGGCCGCACATGTGACCCTTTCTGAACCTTTTACATATCTAAAAACCTTTTTTCAGTCTACAACAGGTTTTCAGATCGGTACAGGTCCAATTGTTAAGGAATTGTCAAGATAACCGCGCGGCACGCAAAAAAAGGACGGGCTACCCCGTCCTCCGTAGCTATTCACAGATCCGTGTCCTCAAATCCGGCCAAAACCAGGGCGGATTAGATGCCCCTTAACTTTTAAATCTGGACAAAGCCAGGGCGGGTTAGAAACCCGCCCCTACAAAACCCGGTTGAGAGCTGTCTGTCTCCCCTCTCCAACTTGATTGAAAAGGGGCCGGGGGTGAGGTCCGCTTTTTGCTCGCGCCCTATTCCTCGTTCTTTGCGATCGGGAACTGGATTTCCGTGACGTTCCGCGACGGATCGACCTGATCGAAGTTCAGATACACCTCGCGGCTTTCGGCGCAGATGTGATAGCCGTTCGACTCGATCCAGCCCATCATGGCCCGGTACGCTTCGGGCAGCGTATCGAACGCGCCCCGGTGCACGGTGCAGGCCATCGCCTCGATGGCGGGCAGTTCGTGCACCTCGATGCAGCCGGAACCCGGCACGGCGCGGCTGATCGGCATCGCCACCTCGATGCGCCAATCCGAGCACTCGTCGGCATAACCGTACAGCATCATCGGCGGTCCTCCGAATCCGGCGCTGGTCCGCTCCACGAACGACGCCACTTCCCCGAACAGCCGCCCGGCGATGGCGCCAATCGTCTCCGAATTGCCCTCGTCTCGGATCGCGGCCACGCGGATCGGATCGACCTGTTTCACGATCACGTCATAGTCTGGCATTTTGCCCTCCTGCTCGATCTGCTTGAGCCGGACCTCGACGCGGGCCAGCCGGGCCTGCTCCTCATCGACGAGCTGCCGCAGCTCCGCCCGTTTCAGCCGCAGCATGCCGCGTATCTGGTCCGCAGGCAGATCCTCGTCCAGAAGCTGCGCGATCTGCTCCAGCGACAGGCCCAGGTCCTTCAACGCCAGAATGCGGTTCAGGCGCGGCAGCAGGTCCAGTGTGTAGTACCGGTAGCCGGTGAAGCGGTCCACCTCGGACGGCTTCAGCAGGCCCATATCGTCGTAGTAGCGCAGCGTCTTGATCGACACCCGGCTCAGTTTTGCGAAATCACCGATTTTCAACATAACAGGCTGTGCTCCGCGCGGCTCACACTGATGGATCGAAGCTTCAGTTTTCAGTATGCACCCTACCCCAACAGGAGAGTCAAGCGCAACTTTCCGCGCTACAATGGGCGCCGTACCCAATTCACCAGGAGTGACATACATGCGGTACTTCATCACCGGGGCAACCGGGTTTATCGGCGGGGAAGTCGCCCGCCAACTGATCGCCGCCGGGCACGAGGTCGTTGCGGTCGTGCGCTCGCCCGGCAAAGCGCAGCCGCTCGCTGATCTGGGCGTACAGATCGCGGCGGGCGACATCGCAGACAAAGAATCCATGCGCGGACCCATGACCGGCGTCGATGGCGTGTTCCACATCGCGGGCTGGTACAAGATCGGGCCGGGCATCAAGGGGCGCGCCGAAGCGGAACGCACCAACGTCCAGGGCACGCGCAACGTGCTGGAACTCATGCGCGAGCTTGAGATTCCGAAGGGCGTTTATACCAGTACCATCGGCATCTTTTCGGACACGCACGGGCGGGTGCCGGACGAAACCTACCGTTACAACGGCCCGTTCCTGAACGAATACGAGCGCAGCAAGTGGATCGCGCACTACGAAGTGGCCGAACCGATGATCCGCGACGGGCTGCCGCTGGTGATCGTGCAGCCGGGCGCGGTCTACGGCCCCGGCGACACCAGCCCCATCGGCGAGACGCTCGAACAATATTTGCAGCACCGCCTGCCCGCGATCCCGCGCCGCACGGCATACTGCTGGGCGCACGTCGAAGACACGGCACGCGGACATCTGCTGGCAATGGACAAGGGTGCGCTGGGCGAAGCGTATATCATCGCCGGGCAGGTCGCCACGCTGGTCGATGCGCTCCAGCTCGCGCAAGAAATCACGGGCATTCCCACGCCACGCCTCCGCTTCGCGCCGGGCATGATGAAAGCCGCCGCGCAGGTGATGTCGCTCATCGGGGGCGTCGTGCCGCTGCCTCTCACCTTCAAGCCCGAAGTCCTGCGCACGGCAGCAGGCGTCACCTACCTGGGCAGCAGCGACAAGGCGCGCGAGGCGCTGGGCTTCACCACGCGCCCGCTGATCGAGGGACTGCGCGAAACCCTGCTGTACGACATGCAGCGCCTGGAGATCAACCAATAGCCCCGTGGTGCCGGGGGCGGGCTTGATGCTCTTTAAGGTCTAATTCGAAGATGAAAAAGGGGCGAGTTCGAAGCTCGCCCCTGCATAATCCCGTTGGGTAATTGCTCGCCGCGCCCAGCTAACCGCCCGCTGCTAGTCGTTGCCCTTGATCGCCAGGAACAGCGCCCGCCCGTACGGATCGTTCAGCACGTTGAACGGCTCAAACGACAGGTCGAGCACGGACACATCCGCGAACCCGGCGCGGTCCAACAGCGCGACGACCGCCGTCAGCGGATAACCGCGCTCGGCGTGAATCTCGTCGCTGCGCTGCCAGCCGTTCGCCTGCCGCTGCCAGATCGTGTAATTGCGCAGGTTGCTCAGCGTCTCGAAGCTGAAGCGGTCCTGCACCGTGATCGTCAGATCCGCGAGGTTGTCGAAATTATCCGACTGCCCGGTGCGCTCCAGGTTCGCCAACCCCTGCACCGTCCGCAGATCGAACAGGAACGGCTTGCCCGGTTCCAGCACGGCGTGCACCTGCCGCAGCGTCGTCTCGACGTCGCGCAGGCTGTGCAGCGCATTGATCACGCCGCCCAGCGACACCACCAGATCCATGCGCCCAACCGGTGATTCCAGCGAGCGCATATCCATGTGATACAGCTCCGGCGGCGCGAAGCTCAGGCTCTCCGAGTGCGCGGCGATGTTGGCCCGCGCCTGCGCAAGCATCGACTCGCTCGCGTCGATCCCCACCGCGCGGTAGCCTTGCTCGGCCAGCCAGATGGCGGACTGCCCCGTGCCGCAGCCCAGGTCGAGCACGTGCCGCCCGGCCCAGTTCACCACCGCAAACAGGTGATTCAGGCAGCGCGGCAGCATGTTCAGGCCATAGTCGGCATAACCCGCCCGGTCGTAAACCTGCGCCAGCCGGTTGTAAGGTGTAACGAGAAACGGCGTCGTGTCTGACATAAGCACTATTTCACTGGCATGAACGGATCAAGGTGTCGCGGACGAACAGCACATAGGACGTGGAAACGATATTCCCCACACGGCGATCTCACCGGAGTGATCTGTTTATAATACGAATAGGACGGCGCGGCAACACGTCCCCCCGCCTCCTGCACGCTACGACTCCGGCGTGTCCGGTGACGTCAGCGGCGCATAACTGAAAATGTCGTCGTAGCGCACCGAGTACAGCACCACGCTGCCCTCGGTATAGTTATCCACGTTGAACGCCGGATCTTCGATCAGGTAGTTCTGGTTCCCTTCCGTCGATTTGAGCGCGCCCAGGTCGATCTCGTACTGCGACACTTGATCCAGATCGTCGCGCGATTTCGGGGCGGGATAGGCGCTCAGCACCACGTGCAGGTCTGGCCCGCCGATCGCGCCCAGCCCGTCGATGCGCAGCAGACGCCGCCCGTCAGAGAGCCGGTAAATACTCGCCGTGCCCGTCGCACTGCGGATTGCGTCCACGGTTACGAACGGGCCGCTCAGCAGCAGCGTCACGTTCGCCGGATCGGCGTCGGTCGCGGGCAGATTCGGATCGTCGATGCTGACCGGTTCCACCAGCCGCGCCGCGACGTAATCGATCGCTTTCTGCTTATCGTCGGCGTACATGGTGTTATAGATGTCTTGCGTCTCTTCCGGCAGATCGTAAAACGCCGCCGGAAAAATACCCTGCTGTTCGTCCTGTTCCAGATATGGCGCGACTTGATCCAGCCACAACGGCGACAGCAGCAGCGCCAGTGTCACGACAGCCCCAACCGCCAGCAAACCCCACGCGGGTCGTGTATTCATAAACGATCACTTTTCCAGGTGCAGCCAGATTGATGAGCCGTAATCATAACGAACGCGCCGCGATTGGGCCAGAGATGCTGCCCAGCGCGCCAACACCGTACTTACGAGTCATCGACATACACCTATGTTGTGAGTATACTGCTAGGTGGGTCAAGGGGGGCACTGGATCAATCCACACGCACAAAACCCGAACATTCGTTGTCATGTCATCGCCGGCGAGTCAAACAGCGCTCATTGCTCAAGCTTGTGTCGCTTCATCCGCAGCAGCGACCGGATATTTTTGCTTGTATAGACATAGGTATTTCCGAAAAAACTGTACAAAACTGACTTGTCAACTAGCAAGAATGCACTTATCATATAAGTTAAGGATTGAATATCGTTTGTTATCCGATTTACTACGGAAAAGACTCCATGCCTGCTTCTCTACGTTGGCACGACACGTGTCCCATCTTGATTCAAGCCCTGGTTGGCGAGATTTCCGGGGGCGAGCTGCAAGAAATGTGTGACTGCCGCTGGAAGATGTTGGACGAAGCCAACCGGCAAGTCATCCTGCTGGCCGATGCGCATGATCTGGACGGTTTGACGAGTGCGGAACCTGCTTCAACGCTGTGCGACAGCGTGATCCACCACCCCAATGTCTACCGGACTTTGATCGTGCTCAAGCCGACGTTGTTTCGAAGCGTGCGCGGTGCAGTCGAATCGATGCAGCCTCACGGCCTGCCTATCGCATTCTATTCCGATGCCGACGCCGCCATGACCGAGGCTGAGGCATTATGTAAAGCGATGCGTTAACGAGCTAGTCTACTGGCCGAACGTCGCAGACTTTCCAGCCGTCCTCATCGACCAGAATAAACCGTACAGCGCCTTGGCCCCCATAATCGCGGACTTCTACCTCGCTCCCGGGCAGCTTCAGCGTAGCGACACCGGTCATCTCCAACGTAATTTGGCGATCGTTCTGGCTTACCACGCTGAAATCGAGATGCTGCATATCGACCGCCGTCGCCGGGTTGCCCGTCTCGCTGGCCCACTGGCTGGTAACGTCGCGCCAATCGCTGCACGTCAGGGCGGTGATCCCGGCGGTGTCCTGGGTCCACAGGCTGCTCAAAAACGCCTTACTGATCGCAACCGGATCGCCCTTGTCGCGTTCGCAGGCGGCCAGCGCCAGGATCAGCGCCAGGGCCAACACCCCCAGCCGCTTCCACCGATCGCTCGGAGTAAACAAAACGCCCGGCAGCAGGCGCTGCCAGGCGTTCACGTTGTCATAGCTCATGCGAGATCCGGCCTCAAACCTGTTTGAAGACCGGGCGCGTTACTGCGCGGCCTGGGTCGCGTCGGCGGCGGGCTCTTCCGTCGCCATAGGCTCGCTCTCGACCGGCGCAGCCGTCATCTCGACGCCGTCGCCAAAGTCGGACTTATCGGAGACGCACCAGCCGTCTTCGTCCGCCATCCACAACACGATGCGCGTGTCCAGGTCCTCGTTCGTTTCCTCGTTGTGGACCTTCTGCGCCAGCTCTACTTCGTCGGCATCATTCTCCGGCCCGACCAGATAGGAGCCGGTCACGATGATTTCTTCCTGGTTGTTGCCCTTGCCGATGTCGAACTTGAGGTCTTTGTTGTGAATGTTTTGCACGCTGTACATCTCGGCCAGGGACGCGGTCTGGTCCTGGAACGAATCGCACGCGTACTTCTGCGCCGCAGCCGAGTCACCCTTGAGCAGCGCATTCATGTAATCTTCGGCAACGTCCCGCGACTCGGTGCTGCAGGCGGTCAGCAGCATGGGGACGATCAACAGGGCAACCAAAACGAGACCGAACCGCTTTGACATAACAATCTTTCTCCTCATGATAAGCGCCGTGCGAAACAATTGATCGGCGGCTGAATCATACCCCTATTGTGCGGCATGACGCAATAAACTTCTGGCTGAAAACACCCCGCCGATTAGCACAAATCCGCGTGCTTTCGGGCACATTTTCGGCCCGGAACCCGCTTCCCTGTGCAGCCATGTAGTTTACCGTCACGCGCCTTAGTAAAATATAGATCACCCTTTTCTGTCATACATTTTCACCTCCGGCTGATCGACCTGCTGCTGGCAGCCGCCGCAAGGATGTTATAATCGCCTGTAGGGCCGTTCGTTGCGCCAGCTCAGGCGCATGCCGCATCCCCGGTCCGTGCGGCAGCGGCAGACGCGGAACCGTCCGCGCCCCGCCGCCCAGACAGGCCCGGAATCCTGGACCCACGCCAGCCTATACGCGCACCGCTCGTACCCATCCGGCGTATCCCGGCGCGCGCCCTCACGCTGCTCAACGGAGGAGCCACACATGTCCGAACAAAAGTCATCCGGCGGCAACGAGCCGCTCATCGTCATCGCGTCCAATCGCGGCCCGTTCTCGTTCACGCAAGTCAAGAACGGCGGCTTTACCGCCCAACGCGGCAGTGGCGGGTTGGTCACCGCGCTGGGCGCGCTGGCCGAACGCCACGAGGTCCTATGGGTCGCGGCGGCACTCGGCAAGGGTGACGAAGCCTGGCAGGCCGCACACGGCGACCAACCCGCGGATGTCGAAGGTGTGCGGCTGCGGCTGGTCCGCACCGCGCCGCGCCGGTACGACCAGTATTATAATGTCATCGCCAACCCGCTGCTGTGGTTCATCCAGCACGAGTTATGGGACATCCCGCGCAAACCGAGCATCACCGGCGAGACGTGGAAAGCGTGGCGCAGCGGCTATCAGGCCGTCAACCGCACCTTTGCCGAAGCGATCGCGGACAGTGTCAAGGACACCGACCGCCCAATCATCATCTTTCCGCAGGATTATCACCTCTATCTCGTGCCGCACGTCCTGCGCGAGATGCTCGGCGAGCGCGTGCAGATCCAGCCGTTCATCCACATCCCGTGGCCCGGCCCCGATGCGTGGCGCATCCTGCCCGGCGAGATGCGCACCGCCATCCTGACCAGCCTGCTGGCCTCCGACCGGGTCGGCTTCCAGACCCAGCGCGACGCGTTCAACTTCGTGCAGTGCTGCCGCCTCTATGTCGATGACGCGCACTCGCACGGCAGCCGCAACTCGATCGACTACCACGGTCGCCGCGTGGAAGCCCGCACCTACCCCATCTCCATCGACATTGAAAAGATGGAGGAGCTGGCCGCCGAAAACGAAACGCGGCTGCTGAAAGCACAGATGATGGCCTTCGTCGGCGACAGCAAGCTGATCCTGCGCGTGGACCGCATCGAGCCGAGCAAGAATATCCTGCGCGGCCTGGAAGCCTTCCGCGAGCTGCTGGTCAACCACCCGGAACATAAGGGCCGCGTGCAGATGCTGGCGCTGCTCGTGCCGTCGCGCATGGAAGTGGACGAATACCAGGACTACTTGCAACAGATCATGGCCGACGCGGGCATGATCAACGCCGAGTTCAGCGAGGAATCGTGGGAGCCGGTGCGTATCCTGGTGGGCGAAAACTACCGCCGCGCGATTGGAGCCATGCAGATCTACGATGTGCTGTTGGTCAATCCCATCGCGGACGGCATGAATCTCGTTGCGAAAGAAGGCGCGCTGGTCAACCAGCGCGACGGCGTGCTGCTGCTCTCCGAGCACGCGGGCGTGTTTTACGAGCTGGGCGAGCACGCGCTGACCGTCTCGCCCTTCGACACCTACGGCACGGCAGAGGCCATGCACCAGGCGCTGACGATGCCGCCCGGTGAGCGTCACGACCGCGCCGAGGCGTTACGCGCCGCCGTCAAGAGTTCGGGCGTCCGCTCGTGGTTTTACGCTCAACTGGACGACGCCATGCGCACGCTGAGCAGCCAGTCTAAAAACGCCTCGACGTCCTGAATGCCATCAAGCAGCAGGTCGGCGCTGGCCGCCACGATGTCCGGCGTCTCCGGCGCGATGACGCCCAGCCCAAGCGCGTAACACGTCCCGTGCTCGCGCAGGGCGCGGGCGGCGCGCAGCGCGTCGGCGTCGGTGGTATCGTCGCCCAGATATACCGCGCCATCCAGGGTATACTCGGTCACGAGCGCGCGGAACGCGCTGCCCTTGTCGATCTCCAGCGGCGGGCGCAGCTCGAAGACCATCCGGCCCTCGACCAGCCGCAGCCCGGCCTCGTGCGCGATCGCCGCGATCGAGGGGC
>NZ_DAISHJ010000017.1:0-74054 GCF_036822615.1 Aggregatilinea sp.
GCTGCGCGTACAAAACGGCGTGCTGCTGGACTCCGCCTGGGCGCACGATCTGATGGTCGAGTCCGCGCGCGAAGTGGCGGCGGTCGCGGCGGCGCAGGGCGTAGCGCTGCCGTTCGCGGACGCGGGCGCTTACGCGGAGCGGGCCGCCGAGATGGCCGCGCTGAACCGCTCGTCGATGCTGCAAGACGTACTGCGCGGCGCGGCAACCGAAATCGAGATGATCAACGGCGCGGTGATGCGCCTGGGCGCGGCGTCGGGGATCGAAACGCCCGCCGTGCGCACCCTGTACCGGCTGGTGAAGGCGCTGGAAGACACGGCGCAGAGACGAATCAGGTAGCGGCAGGGCCGCAGAACCGAAGGACAAGAACACCATGCAAGTCGTGAAAACCGTAGAAGAGGTGCGCGCGGCCCGCTGGACCGATCCCTACCTCACCTGGGGCCTCGTGCCGACGATGGGCACGCTGCACGAAGGGCACCTGTCGCTGGTGCGGCGCGCGCGGGCCGAAAACGATCGCGTCGCGGTCAGCGTGTTCGTGAACCCGATCCAGTTCAACCGGCGCGAGGACCTCGACGCCTACCCGCGCCAGCTCGATCACGATCTGGGGCTGCTCGAAGCGGAAGGCGTGGATCTGGTCTGGGCCCCCGACGAAGACCAGATGTACCCGCCCGGCTTCCAGACCTACGTCAGCGTGGAGGAGATCACGCAGCCGCTCGAAGGCGCGGCGCGACCGGGGCACTTCCGGGGCGTGACGACCGTCGTCGCCAAGCTGTTCAGCGTGATCGAACCGAAGTACGCCTACTTCGGGCAGAAGGACGCGCAGCAGGTGGCGGTCATCAAGCAGATGGTGCGCGACCTGGGCTTCAACCTCGGCATCGTGGTCTGCCCCATCGTGCGCGAGCCGGACGGGCTGGCGCTCAGCAGCCGCAATCTGCTGCTTTCGCCCGACGAGCGGCGGGCCGGGCTGGTGCTCTCGCGAGCATTGAACGCCGCGCGCGACACGTGGATGGCGGGCCAGCGCGACGCGGAACACCTGCGCGCGACCATGCGCGCGATCATCGAGGCCGAGCCGCTGGCGCGCATCGACTACATCAGCGCCGCCGACCCGATCACGCTGCGTGAGATCGACGGCGAGGCGACTCACGCGCTGCTGAGCATGGCCGTATTCGTCGGCAGCGTGCGCCTCATCGATAATCTGGTTATTGGATACGGCGAAGCGGACCTGCAAAAATAGCGGTCGCGCAGAACCAACGGAGAGATTCATGCAAGTTTCAATGCTCCGGGCCAAGCTGCATCATGCCCGGGTCACCGACGCCAACATCGAGTATGTGGGCAGCATCACCATCGACACGGATCTGCTCGCGCAGGTGAAGATGATCCCCTACGAGCAAGTGCTGGTCGTGGACGTCGAAAACGGCGCGCGCTTCGAGACGTACATCATCCCCGGCGAGGCGGGCAGCGGCGTGATCCAGGTCAACGGCGCGGCGGCGCACCTCGTCAACCTGGGCGACCGCCTGATCGTGATGGCCTTCGGGCTGGTCGAGTTCCCGCCCATTGCCGACTGGCAGCCGCAGGTCGTCGTGCTCGACGCGCACAACGCGGTGCTCTCGGTCGAATCCGAAGGGCGCTACGCCTGATCGACAGCATTTCGTCCGACACAAAAAAACCGCCGGATCGTGCGTAACGATCCGGCGGCTGTGGTTTAAACTCCGGTCGGAATCAGGAGCGGCTGCGAATATCTTTTCCGCCAAACGGCATCCCAAAGAGCGGCGCGAACACGCAGAAATCGAACAGGCCTGCCAGCAGCGGCACCAGCCCTACGATCGCCAGGATGATCCCGCCCGTGTCGCCGACAACCGCCAGCCCAACCACGACCAGTACGGCGCCCGCAACAATGCGCACGATCCGTCCTGCCGAGCTTGCCAAGAAATTAATGAGCGCCATGGTCCTTTGCTCCTCAGTTTAAACTTCCAACGACCTTCACTTCTTTAGATGAGGGTCTGTGCAAAAAGACTCATGCGGGCGCGCACGATCGACCTTTTCGCCGCTGGATTCCGATCAGGCCAGCCACGCGATGTGCACGACGACGAGCAGCGCCAGCGAAACGAGCGCCGTGATCAGCACTGGCGGGATGGGCTTCTCGTACCGCTGGAGCACCCCCGCCTGCCCCAGTGAGGTCAGCACCCCGAACAGCGCCAGAAAATTGTGGAAAACCAGCGTACCGTAGATATCCCGCGAGACGAAGAAGAAGATGCTCGTCGCCAGCCCGACCACCGTCAGCTTAGCGATCATCGGGACCGTATTAAACGGCGGGCTGTGGGCTGCGTGGTACAGACCGAACAACAGCGCAGCAATCAACGCCGCCAGGACAACCGGCACGGGCACGTCCGAATCGTTGAGGCGCGTTTCGGCCACAGTGCCGACCACCGCCCAACACACCATGACCTCCGCCGCAGAGACGATCCACACCTGGGCGAAGCCGTTTAGCAGCACGATGGGATGGCGCGACGGCAGCTTCTGCACGAACAAAAACACGACACCCAGCACCAGAGCCGCAGCGACGGCCAGCAGGGCATGGGGCAGATCGGCAAACCCCGCCTTCGAGGCGTCGAAGTCGCTCTCCACCACCAGCGCCCGCAGAACCCACCCCGCGAGCAGCAGGCCGATGAGCAAATTGGCGACCACGTTGTAGGTCAGCCGGAGGCGAATGGCTTCCGGACGCAAAAGTGTTCGCAGCCGCCCTTCCAACAGGTAGGTTGCGACCGTCCAGACACCGTACAGGAGCAGTGCGCTCAGTAAAGCATGCGAGCTGATCGAAGATGTCATGATCGTGTTCCCCCTTATCCTTCTACTTTACGCCTACCAACAACGCTTAGGGAAGGGCACACAATCATGTTTTCGGGGGCAAACCGGCAGCCTTTTGGCGCAGCTTACGCCCTCTGGCAGACAGGGGGCAGCGATTCTGCGCTCAGGAGCTGAGCGGCACGAGGAAGACGCGCGGTCCGGTGGGCGCGTCTTTGAGCGGACTGCCACCATCCGGCTCCAACGAAACCCCGAACGCCTGATAGTCGGCCACGGGCCTGTCGAGCGGCACGCGGATATAGGTCGCATCGTCTGTGCCGGGGCGGAACAATCCGCCGCTCACCCGGCTGCCGCTCTGGTCCACCAGCCACAACTGGAAGGTTTGGTCCCGCTCGATTGGCGGAAGCTGCGCCACGCGGATCACGGCTTCGCCCCCGTCGGGCGTCACGACGAGATCGCCGGTTACGGCGTCGGAGACGTCGCCGGGAACCACGTCGAACCAGCCCGCGCCGTCTTCGGCGGCGATGCGTGCGTATGCCTCCGCCGCATTTTCCGCAGGCGCGGCAGCAGGCCGGATCAGCACCAGCCCCGCCACGATCACCAGCACCACGGCGGCGGCAGTCAGCAAGGCCGTGCGTCGCCAGCGCCGGTGCAGCCGCAGCGTGCGCCCCGCGTTGGAGAGCGTAGGGGGCGGCTCAGGCGCGGAAACGGCAGTAGGCGAGGCGGACGATCGCTCAGCCGCCAGCCGCGCCCGCAGATCGGCTTGCAAGTGCGCCGGGGCGGGCTGCACCGGCGCCATCATCACGAGGTGATCCGCCACCTGCCGGTAATCGTCCAACAGGGATTGCGCGTCCGGATGGGCGCGCAGCCACGCTTCGAACCGGTCCTTTTCGTCCGGATCTAGCGCATCCAGCGCGTACGCTGGGATAAGGTCATACAGGTCTTCGTGTTCCATCGTCCAGGCGTGATAACTTTCACGATACTCCGTTACAAGACTCTACGATTGATCATTAGATGCCGGATCTGTGAAGGGGTCGTCAATCC
This sequence comes from Aggregatilinea sp., assembly GCF_036822615.1. Lineage (NCBI taxonomy): Bacteria > Bacillati > Chloroflexota > Anaerolineae > Aggregatilineales > Aggregatilineaceae > Aggregatilinea > Aggregatilinea sp. The sequence goes on from NZ_DAISHJ010000017.1 coordinate 3,845, forward strand.
AGGCAGCGCGCAGTTTTTCCATGCCCAACCGGATGCGCGTTTTGACCGTGCCCAGCGGCAGCGCGATGTAATCTGCGATCTGGCTGTGCGTCATGCCGTAGAAATAGGCCAGCTCGATCACCTGGCGCTGCTCCTCCGGCAGATCCTGAATGATCACCTTCATCAAGCGCGGCAGATCCCCGTCACGATTGGCACTCAGCGCATTTTCCCAGTGCTCGGTGCTGCTGTCGATCCACAGCGTTTCCAGGAGCGGATCGCGGCGCTGTTGGCGGAACGTATCGATCGCGATCCGCCGCGCGATGGTCAACAGCCATGTCACGAACGATCCCTTCCGGGCGTCGTACAGCGCGGCCTTATGCCACAGCCGCATAAACGTATCCTGCGTGACTTCCTCCGCGGCCATCGTATCGTTCATGATGCGATAGGCCACCGAGTACACGAGGCTGGCGTAACGAGCATGCAGCGCCAGCAGCGCATCCTCGTCCCCAGCCTGGATTCGTTCAAGCAAGCTTAATACGGGTTGGTCCATCAGACTCTTTTTCGCGCTGCGGGTTTGGGTGTAAACACACTATAAACTATAGCATGAGTTCCGCCCGGCCAGATGCACCCCGGCACAAAAAAGCCCGGCGGGAGGGCCGGGCTTGCGTACACGACGTGTTATCCCATTACGACGCGAGGCTTGCCGGAGTCTGTTCCTCACCGGACGGCGTGGGCAGGGGTACAACCTCGCTGCCCGCTTCCATTGAGTCGAGATCCTCAGCGATTTGCATCAAGTTATTGCGGAACATCCGCACCGTTTCGGTCAGCGATTTTACCTGAGTTATGTAGACGCACTGCAAGTCAAGGTGGCCGTCACGCATACCGTCATCGGCATACGAATCGGCAGCCCGCTGCGCCTCTTGTGGATTGTTGAACGGACCGGCCAGCGCGCGCCAGCGCTCGTTGCCCCATCCGGGGCGTCCCAACACGAACCACTGCGGGGCGCGGCGCATTTCGGCTTTCCATAACTTCCACTGCTGCGGCGTCAACTGGCTGAAGGTCAGCGCCTGGGCGATTTCGTCGAGAGTAGGGCCTTCTTCGGACATCGTGCCGCCTCCTTAAGCTAACCCCGACCAACAATAAGGGCGAGGCCTCTCAACACCGAGGCGTCGCCGTGGAGTTAGCCTTGCGACCCGTCCGCCTGCCGACCGTAGTCCACTCCCCGCCAGGGCTAACAGGTCCGGGGTCGCGCTGCGTTTACAAAGTAAATTATAACAGGATTCGAACATCTTTAACTGGGGCATACTATACGAAAAAGAGCACTCTCCGGTTATAATCAGTACGGATGTTCTAACGCCACGAGGAAACCACATGACCGAATCACGTATTCAAGAGTTAGGAAAAATCGCCGCCGAACTGCGCGACTTCAAGGAGTCGCCGCTGTACGAATACCGGATCGAAAACGACTATCTGCCGGTCATCGGCTCCGGCGACCCGAACGCGGCTATCATGTTCATCGGGGAAGCGCCCGGCGAAAACGAAGCCGAAAGCGGGCAGCCGTTCGTCGGTGCGGCGGGCCGCGTGCTCGACGAGCTGCTGGCGTCCATTGGGCTGAAACGCGAGAACGTCTACATCACCAACATCGTCAAAGATCGCCCGCCCAAAAACCGCGATCCGCGCCCGGTCGAGGTCGAGCTGTACGCGCCGTTTCTGGAACGGCAGATCGCCATCATCCAGCCGGAAGTCATTGCGACACTGGGGCGGTTTTCGATGGAATTCGTGCTCGATCTGCTCAAAATGCCGCAGCTAGGGCAGAAGATCGGGGATCTGCACGGGCAGCAGTTGGAAGGCGCTGCCGGATACGGCAAAGTGACCGTCGTGCCGCTGTACCATCCGGCGTCCGGTTTTTACAACCGGAGCCTGCGCGCGGCAATGGAAGAGGACGTTCTGGCGCTGAAGCCGTTCGTCAAGTGATCAGCGCGTCGAGCGCGCGGCGCGGCCCCTCCAGCGAGACGGCGTGATCGGGCATATCCCGCCACGGATCGGCCTTCTGCGCCAGCCGCCGGAATACGTTGGCGATCGTGACCTGTTGGGGCTGCGCGCCGCTCAGCTCGTCCCAGTCGAGCGGGGCTGCAATAGGCGCACCCTCCTTCGCGCGCACGGAATAGGGCGCGACGGCGGTGTGCGCGTACGAGTTGCGCAGCGTGTCCAGAAAAACGCGGCCCTGGCGTTTGGCCTTGCGCTGTTCGGTCGTGAGGTGATCGGGATCGTGCCGCGCCAGCAGATCGGCCATATCGTGCGCAAAGTCGCGCACGGCCTCGAAAGGCTGTTCGCGCTTCAGCGGCGCGGTGACGTGGAAACCGCTGGATCCGGTCGTCATCACGAACGGGACCAATCCCAGCTCGCGCATCAAGTCACCCACCGATCGCGCCGCGCGCCGCACATCAGCGAGATCCGCGCCGGATGGATCGAGATCGAAAATGAGGCGGTCGGGCGTATGGAGCCGGTCGGCGCGGCTGAGCCACGCGTGAAACGTGATCACGCCCTGGTTCGCCAGATAGACCAGCGACGCCGCGTCGTTCACCAGGACGTGTTCGACGTAGCCGCCTTCCTTGTCTACCTGGACGCGTGCGATCCAGTCCGGGAAATAGTCGGAAGCGTTCTGCTGGAAAAATCCGTCTTCCCCGATGCCTTCGGGAAAACGGTGCAGGGTCAGCGGGCGATCGTGCACGTAGGGCAGCATCGTGTCCGCGATACGCCGGTAGTAGTCGAGCAGCGCCCCTTTGGTGATGCCTGATTCGGGGAAATAGATCCGGTCGGTGCTCGTCAGCACGATCTCGTGCGGCCCAGTTGCCAGATGCTCGCTCATCGACGCCTTCTTCCCTGGCGCATCAAACGCCCGCCTGCTCCTCGTTGGCCTGTCGCAGCAGGCGGCGAACGTCACCGTCGCTCACCTGCGAAAAATCCTCATACCACAGGCCGACCGCCGAAAACGGTTCTGGCGTCACCGCGCAGATCACCTCATCGGCGTCGTCCCGCAGCAAGCGGCACGTTTGCTCCGAGGCCGTCGGCACGGCTACAACGATCCGCCCGGGATCGTGCTGGCGCACGGCCCGCGCCGCCGCACGCATGGATGCCCCGGTCGCCAGCCCGTCATCGACCAGGATCACCGTCTTGCCGCGCAGATCGGGAAACGGACGGTGGTCGCGGTACGCTTCTTCGCGGCGCTCCAATTCGCGCTGCTCGTGTGTCGCGACCCGCTTGACGATCGCGTCCGGCAGGCTGGCGCCGAACATGATGTCGCTGTTGAAGACCTTCACGTCTCCCGAGGCAATCGCGCCAAACGCCAGCTCTGGATTGCCCGGCACGCCGAGCTTGCGCACCACGAACACATCCAGCGGCGCACGCAGCGTCCGCGCTACTTCAAAAGCCACTGGCACCCCGCCGCGCGGCAGCCCCAGCACGAACGTATCGCTGCGCCCCACATATGCAGCGAGGTGGGATGCCAGCAGCCGTCCCGCCTCTGCCCGATCACGAAATCGCAGTTCCATCCCGTCTACCCTCCAGCTACCAACTCGCTTATCCGTTCATTCGCTTCTTCCCCGCTGCGAATTTACAAACCGAACTATACATAGTCTAGACAGATGCAGCGTTTGCGGCATGAGGCAGTCAGCGGATTTGGGGGTAGCCGGAGCGGGCACTTCGCGTATAGGCCGGGTGGCCCGTGGCCCGGTTCAGCCGCAGCCGGAAGCCTTCTCCGCCCAGTCATAAAACGCCGGGAATTCTAAAGCTGGTCGTCCGTGGGGAGTGTGTTGTAGTCGCCGGCATAGCGGGCCGAGTGCGTGACCAGGGCGGTCTGAGCATACTCCGCGCGATCGTCGTCGCACTTGACGCAGAACAGAATCTTGCCTTCTTGCACGCCGCTGGCGAACGCCTCGGCGACCGTATCGGGAATCGACAGATCGACCAGGGCCGCGCGCAGTCCGCCGCCCGTTCCCGGCGCAGCAGCGGATTTTGCCAGCATCGTTGCCAACGTCCCCGCCGCGATCACCGGGCCGGAACCGGTCAGCGGCACGGGCTGTTCCCCGGCGGTCACCTGGTCCAGGGTGGCGGTGCCGTCCCCTTCGTCCTGGCCGTTTTTGGCTACCGACTCTTGCAGCAGTACATTGATCTGGTCGGACGCAAAGTCGCGCTCCAGCAGTCCCTCGACCGCCGACTTCGCATCCTTGTACGTGTCGAACATCGCAAAAATGGTCTTCATGGGGAGGATCTCCTTACTTCGTATGTTGTCGTTTCATCCGGTCAGTTTCATCGTCCCAGCACGCCTCGGTTTCCGTAACGCATAATACGTCTATCCAAACCTTAGCACGCCGCACCCGCGCCAGCAATTGAGCTGCGCGGCGGCGCGATGGGACTAATGGGCGCTTGTAGCGCATCAAGGCTCGGGCTAGAATGCAGATAGAATCAACGCCGGGGCGTATTACCAGGAGTGGACCATGCGCCGTTACCTGTTCCTGATCGCAGTCGCCGCATTCAGCGCCATTCTGGCAGGCTGCGGCAGTGCATCCCGCCCGGACGACACTGCGTCGGACCCGGGCTTGGATCGTCTCGATTGGGAACACGACGCGGCTACCATCATCGTCCGGCTGGATATTCGCGAAAACGGGAATACGTCCGCCAGCAACCTGAACGCCATCCCGCCCTGCACTGTCTGGGGCGATGGTCGCGTGGTCTGGGTGACGCGCGGTGACAGCGGCGAAGAGGAAGTCCTCGAAACGCGCGCCACGGACGACGCGATCCGCACTTTCCTCGAAGACATCATCAACCGTGGGTTTTACACCTGGGAAGATGAACTGGTTTCCTCCGATCCCAACGCAGGCGTGACGCAGTCGCTGACCGTGTACCTGTACGACGATGTGCGCACGGTGCAGCGCGCGACCAACTGGCCCGAAAACGGTTTCGACCTCATTCTGGAAAAGTGCCAGCAGCTCAGCCCGACGCCGGTGCTGGTGCTGCCGTGGGGCGGCTGGGTGAGCGCTTATCCGGTCGCGCGCGACGACCGTCTGCCGCACTGGTATTGGCCCGAAACGCTCGACTTCACGCCCGCCCAGATGGTCGCCAACGGCGAAGCGCGCTGGCTGCGCGGTGATGCGGTTGCGGAGATCTGGAGCATGCTGCGCGAGACGGTCAACCGGCCCCAGGTGATCGGCCCGGACGAGCAGGCGTACCAGCTCGCGCTGGTCATACCCGGCATCTCGCGCGATGCCGCTGCCCCGCCCCCCGGCGAAGATCAACCCCTGCCCACGCCGACGCCGCAGGCTACCCCCACCACCGCAGAAATCATGTAGCGCGTGTTTCCACAGGGGCGGATCTGTGTTTGGCTTTGCTTGCCCACGCCCTCGAAACGAACGGCTGATAGCTGCGCCGCCGTTTAGCTCTCTGCAGGCTGTACGGGCGGCTGTGGGATCACCGCGCGCCAGACCCGCGTGGCCGGGTGCACGAACAGGTAATAAATGGCGAGCAGGCCGCTGAAGCTCACGACCAGCGTGTACAGGATCAGGCTGGTACGATTCTCGTCGCGCACGTGGCTGAAGTGGTCGAGGAAGGGCAGAATCAGCACGATATCGTAGGCCAGAAAGCCCAGAAGCTGCCCGCACGCGTTCTGCCAGCGCGGCACCAGGACCCCGTGGGCGAAGTACACTGCGGCCCCCATGAAGACCCAGCCATACACCACCGACACCTCGGCGCGCAGCGTCCAGGGGAAGATGTTGGGCCGCTTGGAGATCAGCGCCGCCGCGACGACGATCAGCACGATGGTGAAAAAGGCGAAGGAAACACGTACGGGCAGCAGCGTGCGGCGCGCGTCCGTGTACTTGAAGCGCAGCGCCCACAACAGCACGCCCAGATTCAGCAGGACTTGCGAGCCGCATACCAGCGCGCCAACCAACAGCCGCCGGTCGTCCTCGGACTGGTAACTTTGCAGCATGTAGATGCCCGCCCCGCTCCACACGACGAGCAGGTTCAGTGCGCCGGAAACGATCGCCGCGTACGACTCGGTGAGGCCGATCCAGAGGGTGGGGGCCGCCATAGCCGCGAAAATGGAGGACAGGAAATAGGTCGAGAGGCGCGACAGGTCGCCGGTGTTGTAGTACCCACCGGACCAGGGCCAAAGGTTTTGGACCCACGACGCCTGCGCGTAAAACGCGATAGCCAGGACGAGTTCAGCGATTCCCCAGGCGATCACCAGGTAGCGCATAACCTTGAGCATGGGTCCCCCTAGCGACTCTCAATGGTTTTATAACTTAACCTATTATTTTATCATCTCTATTTTAGTTAAGTAAAGTGGCCCCTCTGCGCTGTACTGCCGGATCTCGCCGCTGCGCCCCACGCACGTCCGGGCGCGAGTGCCATTTGGAGGCGTTCGAACTGCCGAAGTCCCTATTGTGGGCAGCTTGGCGGAGGGCTTACAATAGGGCGCACTATCGGCTCGCGAAGGACTTGTGTCATGCTGCGTTCGTCATTTCTTTATCTGTCCGAGGCCACATGGGCCAAATCATGGATCATGCGCCTGAGCATCGCTCAGCGTACCGCCTATCGTTTTGTTGCAGGGGACACTCTTGACGACGCGCTTGCCGTCACCCGCGCCCTTAACCAGAGAGGGATCGACGTCACGCTGGACGAGCTTGGCGAAAGCGTCTTTGACGAGGCCAGCGCCCTGTCAACCACCGATTCCTACCTCAAGGTGCTGGACACCATCGCCAGCAGCGATGTCAGCGCCACAGTATCGCTCAAGCTCACGCAGCTTGGGCTGGACATCCGCGAAGACCTGTGCATGGAGAACATGCGGCGCATCCTCACCCGCGCGCGTGAGCTTGGCAACCACATCACCATCGACATGGAAGGCACGTCTTACACCGATGCCACCATCGGCGTGTTTCGCGCCCTCCGCGCCGAAGGCTTCGACAACGTCGGGATCGTGATCCAGGCCTACCTGTACCGCAGCGAATCCGATCTGCGCGCGCTGGCGGAAGAAGGCGCGTTCGTGCGGCTGTGCAAGGGCGCCTATAAAGAACCGCCGGATCGCGCCTTTGCCGAAAAGACCGATGTGGACGCCAATTACGTGCACCTAGCGCAGATGTTCCTCACCAAAGAAAACCTCGCGCGCGGCGCTTACCTGGGCGTAGCAACCCACGACGAAGCCATGATCCGCGCGGTTCAGGAGCACGTCAAAGCGAACGATATCCCGCTCGACGGCTTCGAGTTCCAGATGCTCTACGGCATCCGGCCCCGGCTCCAGCAGCAGATTCACGACGACGGCTACCGCATCCGCCTGTACATCCCGTACGGCACGCAGTGGTATCCCTACTTCATGCGGCGGCTGGCCGAGCGGCCGGCGAACGTCTGGTTCGTACTCAGCAATTTCTTCCGCCGCTAATGCGGCATCATCCATCCGGTTTTGAGATAAGGTAGACCACACAACATGCCACACAACGAAGACCCGCTTTTCCCCGTCCATTGGATCGCCAACCCGCGCGCCAAAGCATTCACGTCCAGCGCGGCGGTCGATCGAGTTGTTCCGCCCGGCATCGGCCAGGCCGCGCGCAGTTTTCACCGCCAGATCCCCGGCTACCGCATGAGTCCCCTCAAGAGTCTGTCCAACCTGTCCCGCATGCTCAATCTGGGCGGGATCTGGGTCAAAGACGAGTCGGTGCGGCTGACGCTCAACTCGTTTAAGGTGCTCGGCGGCTCGTTTGCGATCTATAACTTCGTGCGCCAGCGCCTGGGCATGGAAGATGTGGAACTGTCTTTTGCCGATCTGACGTCCCCCGCCATGCGCGAGCGGCTGGGCGACATCACCTTTGCCGCCGCCACCGACGGCAACCACGGACGCGGCGTCGCCTGGGCGGCGCGTGCGCTCGGCTACAACGCCGTGATCTACGTGCACAAGTACACCAGCCAGGCGCGCATCAAGGCCATCGAAACCAACGGCGGGGAAGTGCGCGTGGTGGACGGCACCTACGACGACGCCGTGCGCCAGGTCGAGAGCGACGCACGCGCCAACGGCTGGCAGGTAATCTCGGATACGTCCTGGGAAGGCTACCAGGACGTGCCGCGCTGGGTGATGCAGGGTTACACCACCATGCTGGTCGAGGCGCAGGAACAGCTCGCCGCGCAGGGCATCATCAAGCCGACGCACATCTTCGTGCAGGCGGGCGTGGGCGCGCTGGCCGCCTCGGTGATCGGCTACTACGCGCAGTTGTTCGGCGCGGAGAAGCCCATCTCGGTCGTGGTCGAGCCGCGCACCGCCGCGTGCTGCTACCGCTCCGCCGAGGCGGGCGACGGTACGCCACGCAGCTTCCCCGGCGACCTGGATACGATGATGGCCGGGTTGGCCTGCGGCGATCCCAGCCCGATCGCGTGGGACATCCTGTGGGACTGCGCCGACATGTTCATGGAGTGCCCGGAATACGTCGCGGCGAAGGGCATGCGCGTCTACGGCGTGCCGCTGGCGGGCGATCCGTTCATCATCTCCGGCGAATCGGGCGCGGTGTCGCTGGGCGCGCTGATGTTCATCATGGAGCGGGAAGAACTGCGCGAGCTGCGCGAACAGCTCAAGCTCGATCACCACTCCCAGGTGCTGCTGATCAATTCCGAGGGCAACACCGATCCGAACCACTTCCGCCGCATCGTATGGGATGGCGCGGAGCCGGTTCCGGGCGAATACAAGGAATATCACTAGGCAGCGGTTAGCCGTTAGCGGCTCGCTGGAACGTAAAACGCACTCGGGTGTAGGGGCAATTCATGAATTGCCCCTACAGTTCGATCTGTAGGAGTGCATTGCGATACACCCCTACAATCGACCCCGCCCGACCCGACTTTTCGTTTCACGGGCCAAGGGGTGAGGTCGCGTTTGCTTTGGCTGTTTTCCGGGCCACCCACTCGCCAAGCGGGACAGGGCCGGATAGAATGGGGCGCGTACGGATCACGGCGTGCGTGAACCGTGTGATAGCAGGGTTGTTCTGAATACAGGCAAGGACGAAGATCGTGCCGTTCGAAATCGAAAGCGTCCACCTGGACGAAATCAAAGTAATTGTGCCGCGCACGTTCCCCGATCAGCGCGGATTCTTCATGGAATCCTATCGCAAGGACGCGTTCGCGGCGCTGGGTATTCCGTACGAGTTCGTGCAAGACAACCATTCGCGCTCGGTGCGCGGCGTGGTGCGCGGTTTGCATTTCCAATGGGACCGACCGCTGGCGAAGCTGATGCGCGTCACGGTTGGCAGTGTGTTCCTGGTGGCCGTGGACATCCGCAAGGGCTCACCCACGCTCGGTCAGTGGTACGGTTGCGAAGTCAGCGACGAGAACAAGCGCATGATCTGGGCGCCACCCGGCTTCGCGCGCGGATTCTGCGTGCTGTCCGACGTGGCCGAGCTGCAATACAAGTGCACGGCGCTCTATAACCCCAAGGGCGAGGGCGGCATCCGCTGGGACGATCCGGCCATCGGCGTCGAGTGGCCCACCGACCAGCCCATCCTGTCCGAAAAGGACGCCAAGGCCCCCTTGCTCGAAGAATGGCTGCAAACAGAAGCGGCGGACGTACTGGCCTATGGGCGCGATCCGCTGGCGGAGACGCGGTATTCAGCATGAGTCAACGCGGATGTGCCACCCCTGAAGCGACCGTTACCTATGCGCAGCGCATGGGCAGTCGCGTGGCGGATGGGCACTTCCGGCTGACCAGCGACGGTCTGACCGTCTCAAGTGTGGGTCTCGGCACGATTATGGGCCCGCCCGACGACGCGACCGATGCCGCCTATCAGGCGGCGGTCGAGCGCGCGTTGGTGCAGGGCTGCAACGTGATCGACACGGCCATCAACGCCCGCTACCAGCGCAGCGAGCGTGCGATCGGGCGGGCGCTGCGCGCGGCGATCAAGCGCGGCGACATCCGGCGCGACGAGGTGGTGATCGCCACCAAAGGCGGCTTCGTGCCCTTCGACGATGCGCCGCCCGCCGACCCGCGTAAATGGGTCTACGAGGCGTTCATCGAGCCGGGACTGGCGCATCCCAACGACTTCGCGGCGAGTTACCAGCACTGCCTCGCGCCCGCCTTTCTGGACGAGATGATCGCGCTCAGCCGCCGTAATCTGGACGTGGACACGCTCGACATCTACCTGCTGCACAACCCCGAAACGCAGGCGCTCACCAACACGCACGAGACCTTCCGCCGCCGTCTGCTCGACGCGTTTGAAACGCTCGAAGCCGCCGTCGAGCGCGGCGAGATTGCGGCGTACGGCGTGTCTACCTGGAGTGCGCTGCGCGTCGCGCCCGACGCACCAGACTTCCTCTCGCTGGCGGAGCTGATGGGCCTCGCGTTCGAGGTCGCGGGCGAAGGGAATCATTTCTGTTACGTCCAGATCCCCTATAACCTGATGATGACCGAAGCATATGCGTTCGTCACGCAGCAGGTCGGCGGGGAGTTCTTCAGCCCCATCGCGGCGGCCAACGAGCTTGGTCTGACGGTGATCGCCAGCGCGACGCTCAAACAAGGGCTGCTCGCCACGCCGTTTATGGCGGATCTCTCGCCCTACTTCCCCGGCACGGACACGGACGCCCAGCGCGCGATCCAGTTTGTCCGCTCCACGCCCGGCGTCACCACAGCGCTGGTCGGGATGCGCGCCCCCGCGCACGTAGACGAGAACCTCGCCCTGGCGCAGATCCCGCCCACCTCGCCCGACGTCATCAACGATCTGTTTGGCGGCGTATAAAAAACAGACCGGATCGGGTGATCCGGCCTGCTGGAAACTCGTATTGAACCGCGTGCCGCTTATTCCTGCGACATCAACAGTTTCATGTAGTGCGCGCGCTCGAAGCCGAACGGATCCTCGACGTTCTGCTGGCTGAGGTTGCCGCGGAACTCGTCGATCGACTCGTAGCCCTTCTCGCCCATCCAGCCCTGCAAGTCCATCAGCATCGTGGAGATGTACGGCAGGCCGTTTTGCAGCAGCGCCGACGCCACCTGCACGACCGTTGCGCCGCCCAGCAGCCCGCGCGCGATGTCGCGCCCGGTGTGGACGCCCGTGTTCAGCGCCATGTCGAGCTTCACGCGGCCATAGAGCAGGGCGACCCAGCGCAGCGGCATCCGCATTTCTTCGGGATGGCTGTAGGTCATCTGGTTGGTCAGTTCTTCCGTATCGATGTCGATCGTCGGCTGCAGGAAGCGGTTGAACAGTACCACCGCGTTCGCGCCGCGCTTGTCCAGCTCGTTGACCACGTTCGCAATCGAGGTGTACGCCGAACCGAGCTTGACCGCCACGGGGATCTTAACCGCGTCCTTCACGCCCGACACGATGTCGTACAGCGCCTTTTCCATATCGCTGCCGGTACGGTTGATGTCCGCATTCACGGTGTAATAATTCACTTCCAGGCCGTCGATGCCCGTTTCTTCGAGCTGCTTGGCATATTCCACCCACGCGCCCGGATTCACGGCGTTCAGGCTGGCGAAAATCGGCATGCTCACGGCGCGGCGGGTCTTCTCCACCCACATCATGTGCTCGCGCGGACCGCCGTACTCGACGGGCGGGTAAAACGAGGCGTTAATTTCCGGCGAGATGTTCGCCATCCGCTCCAGGAAATCCTGCATCGTCATGCCGTCAGCATGAATCTGCTCTTCGAAGATCGAGCGAATCACGAGCGCGCCCGCACCATATTCCTCAGCGCGCTTTACCCGATCGACCTGGTTTGAGATAGAGCTAGCGGCCACAATCAAGGGATTCTTGAGTTCAATCCCCATATACGTCGTTGAAAGATTCGCCATGATATCTCCTTATGGTGCTTCAAAGTAAGCAAACTATACTGCGTTTGTGAAATTATTCTCAGTGACGATATTCAGGCTGTCGCGTGATCTTAGACATTCCCTGAGTGACTACTCATACAGTTTAGCAGTCCCCGATTCAATCCGAAAGACAAAATGCTCACGCGATCTTACGCGGGCTGTCATAGATCGCGACATCAAGGTTGCTGATCGGCAGCGAAACGGACCCGGTTGCGAAGGCAGACGTGGCGCGGACGGCGCCGTGCCGCTTCGCAGCTTGCCTCCGGCCTGTACAACGGTTGGATGTGCGGCGTCATTCCCCACCGGGCATGGTCGTCCTGACCGGGGACGCGATCCAGGGCCAGGGCGAAATGGGGTAACCCGTGTAAGCAAGGTCAGATCTGTTACACAAAAAAGCCCCTGACCAATCGGGGGCTTTTTACGTCTCGTTCGGGGCCGCATCAATCCGCCGCGGCGGGAGCCCGTTCCGGTTCCATCGCGGGGAGCGTGGTCACCACCGTGGCGAGCGATACCAGCACCAGTCCCACCCCCGACAGGTACGGCGCGGCGTGGCCGAAGCGGTCATACGATTCGCCGCCCATCAACGGCCCGACGATGCGCGCCAGCGACTGCACCGACTGGCCGCCGCCCTGAACCCGTCCCTGCGATTGTGCGGTTGCCGCCCTTGAAAACAGGCCGTTCATCGACGGGATGATCAGCCCGTTGCCTGACGAAAAGAACAGGATGCCCAGGTAGAGCACGACGGAGGTTTTCGCCACCAACACCGACGCGATCACCGTATAACCCACGACTTGCAGCAGCATGCCGCCCATCATCAGGCGTTTGTCCCCAAAGCGCCGGTACAGCCGCCCCAGCAGCACCCCCTGCGTCGTGATGTTCACGAGGCCGACCAGCACGTAGATCGAGCTTGTCCCAGTCGAGTCCCAGCCCAGCGTATCGATGGCGTACAACCCCAGGTTCGCTTGCAGCGCCGCGAACGGCAGGTTATAGAGGAACCATGCCGCCAGCAGCCAGCGAAGCTGCGGAATCGCAAACACCTTGCTCAGCACGCCGAACGGGTTGAGCTGCGCCAGACGGACCTGCTGCACGCGTTTTTCGGGCGGCAGCGTCTCCGGCATAAAAAACACGCCCAGCAGCAGGTTAACGAGGGTCAGCGCCGCCGCCACGTACAGCGGTGCGGCGTGCCCCAACCCGGATGCAAAGCCGCCGATGGCCGGGCCCATGATGAAGCCGATGCCGCCCGCCGCGCCCAGCCAGCCGAAATATTTACTGCGGTCGTGCGGCGGCGTGACGTCCGCGACGGTGGCATACACCACGCCCACGTTGCCGCCCGTCAGCCCGTCGATGACACGTCCCAAAAACAGCACCCACAGCGCCCCGCCGATGCCCGTGATCAGGTAGCCCACCGCCGACCCCGCCAGACAGACCAACAGGATCGCGCGGCGGCCCACGCGGTCGCTCAACGCGCCCAGCCCCGGCGCGGCCAAAAACTGGCAGATGGCGTAGATCGAGATCATCCAGCCAACCATCACGCCCCGGTCGGCAGGGTTCTTGACATAATCGGACACCAAAAACGGCGCGACCGGGTTCAGCAGCCCAAAGCCCACCGCATTGAGAAACATCGTCAAGATGACGAAGATAAATGTATTGCGAGCAGGACCGCGCAAAGCGCCGGGCGTGGAGCGAGCGTGATTTTCCATTTAGTGGGCCTCGTTGCATCAGGAAACGCCGGGAATTGTACCCGGATCGGTACAGGGCGGGGTGATCCCATCCGTCCTGTTTTGCCCCGCCGATCTGCCACATCTGGCATGTAATTACTCATATCCCCATTGACAAATTTGGCCCCCAGAAGTAACATACACCCATAGATACCCCCTCCCCCCTGGGGGTGGGGTAAGAATTGGAGCACTGGGTATGGACGACACCACACGCGTCGATGCGATTCACCGTCTCAAAAGCGTTTCGGGGCACATCAACGGCATCGTACGCATGCTCGAAGACGAGCGCTACTGTATCGACGTGATCAAGCAGATTCAGGCGGCGCAGACGGCGCTGTCGCGTGTGAGCGAAAGCATCCTCGATTCGCACCTGCACACGTGCGTCACCACCGCCATGCGCGGCGACGATCCCGACGAGCGCGAGCGCGTCCTGGGCGAAATCACCGAGGTGTTCCGCCAGACCAACAAGCCCTGAACCAACCCGGTTTTACGCACCATCTCTCATCGTATTCACAACGTCAGTTCAAGGAGCCAACACATGTCCAGCAAGACCTTTGAAGTCCCCAATATTTCCTGCGGTCACTGCGTCATGACCATCAAGAACGAAGTCAGCGATCTGGCGGGCGTGCAGCGCGTCGAGGCCGATAAGGACACCCGTCAGGTGACCGTCGAGTGGGACACCCCGGCGACCTGGGAACAGATCAACGACCTGCTGGTCGAGATCAATTACCCCCCGGCGTCGAACTAGTTTCCCCTTTGATGCGGAAACAGTAGGGGCGTATCGCAATACGCCCCTACGACTCACTTTCCGCGCCTACATTCATCACCCGACAATTCGGGGCCGGACTCACGCGCCCCAAGGAACACACGATGGCAGAAAAAACCCTTAATCTTCCCGTCACCGGCATGACCTGCGCCAACTGCGTGGCGACCGTCGAGCGCAGCGTGCGCAAGCTGGACGGCGTACAGGAAGCCAACGTCAACTTCGCCAGCGAAAAGCTGACGCTCACCTACGATGATTCGCTGCTCAAACCCGTTGACGTCATCGCGCGCGTGCGCAAAGCGGGCTACGACGTGCCGGAGCAGACGGTCGATCTGGCGATCACCGGTATGACGTGCACCAACTGCGCCGCCAACGTGCAGCGCGCGCTGCGCAAAGTGGACGGCGTGCTGAATGCGGACGTGAACTTCGCCAGCGAGCACGCACTGGTCAAGGCCGCGCCGGGCATCAGCCGCGAGACGCTGGTTGCCGCCGTCGAAAAGGCGGGTTACGGCGTGGTCCAGGCCGAAGATGAAGCCGAATTGGAAGACGCCGAACAGACCGCGCGCCGCGCCGAGATCCGGCACAACATCACGCGCCTGACGGTCGGCCTCGTCTTCACGCTGCCGCTGTTGATCATGAGCATGGCGCGCGACTTCAGCCTGCTGGGGCACTGGGCGCACGATTCGTGGGTCAATGTTCTGTTCTGGGCGATGGCGACGCCGGTCCAGTTCTACACCGGGCGCGAATATTACACCGGCGGCTATAAATCGCTGCGCAACGGCTCGGCCAACATGGACGTACTGGTGGCGATGGGGTCCAGCGTGGCCTATTTCTACAGCATCGCCGTCACGCTCGGCATCATGGGCGGGCACGTCTATTTCGAATCCGCTGCCGCGATCGTCACGCTGATCACCCTTGGCACGCTGATCGAGTCCTACGCGAAGGGCCGCACCAGCCGCGCGATCAAAGAGCTGATGGGCCTGCGCGCCAAGACTGCACGCGTGATCCGCGACGGTGAGGAACTCGACATCCCGGTCGAGCAGGTGCGCGTGGGCGATCACGTCATCGTGCGCCCCGGCGAGAAGATCCCGGTCGATGGCACGGTGCTGGACGGCACGAGCGCCGTGGACGAAAGCATGATCACGGGTGAGAGTTTGCCCGTCGAAAAGAGCGCGGGCGCGCCCGTCATCGGCGCGACGATCAACAAACAGGGCACGCTCGTCTTCGAGGCGACGCGCGTCGGGCGCGAAACGGCCCTGGCGCAGATCGTGCGCCTCGTCGAGCAGGCCCAGGGCAGCAAAGCGCCCATTCAGCGGCTGGCCGACCAGATCTCCGCGATCTTCGTCCCGGCGGTGGTGTCCATCGCGATCCTGACGTTCGCGGTGTGGATGATCGGCACGGGCGACTTCACCGCGTCACTGGTGCGCATGATCGCGGTGCTGGTGATCGCCTGCCCCTGCGCGATGGGCCTCGCCACGCCGACCGCGATCATCGTTGGCATGGGCAAGGGCGCGGAGAACGGCATCCTGTTCAAGAACAGCGAATCTCTGGAGCGCGCGCATAAGCTGACCGCCGTCGTGCTCGACAAGACCGGCACGCTGACGCGCGGCGAGCCGAGCGTCACCGATATCGTGGTCAGCCATGAAGCCGTGCTGGACGAATCCGCGCTGCTGGCCCTGGCCGCGACCGCCGAGCGCCGCAGCGAACACCCACTGGGCGAAGCGATCGTGCGGGCGGCGGACGAGCGCAAGCTGGCGCTGGCCGTGCCACAGCAGTTCCAATCCGTGACCGGGCAGGGCGTGCGCGCCGAGGTCGATGGGCGCGCAGTGCTGATGGGCAACATGGCGCTGATGACCGCCGAAAACGTGCACCTCAACGGGCTGGAAGCCGAAGCGCAGCGCCTGCAAGCCGAAGCCAAAACCGCGATGTGGCTGGCCGTCGATGGGCAGGCCAGCGCCGTGATCGCCGTGGCCGACACCATCAAGGATGGGTCGGCAGAGGCGGTGCAGCGTCTGCACGAGATGGGCCTGACAGTCGTCATGATGACCGGCGACAACCAGGCCACCGCCGACGCCATCGCGCACGAAGTGGGCATCGACCGCGTGTTTGCCGAGGTCAAGCCCGGCGACAAGGCGGCTTACGTCAAGCAGCTTCAGGACGAAGGCTTCCTGGTAGGTATGGTGGGCGACGGCATCAACGACGCGCCCGCGCTGGCCCAGGCGGATGTTGGCATCGCGATCGGCACCGGCACGGACGTGGCGATGGAAGCCGCCGACGTAACGCTGATCAGCGGTGATGTGCGTGGCGTGGCCCGCGCCATCCGGCTCAGCAAGCGCACCGTACACGGCATCAAGGAGAACCTGTTCTGGGCCTTCGCCTACAACGTCATCCTGATCCCGGTCGCGGCGGGCGTGCTGGCCCCGGTGGATGCCGCGCCGGAGATGCTCCAGCAGCTTCACCCGATCCTGGCGGCGGCGGCGATGGCCTTCAGCGACATCTTCGTGGTGGGCAACTCGCTGCGCCTCCGCGGAATCAAGCTGAACTGACGCCGGATCCGCGCTGCAACAACGGTACAGCACCAAACGATAAACCGAGGCCTATCGACATGACAGGCCTCGGTTTGTTTGGCGGATTCGATAACGACCGGTTCCGGCCAAGGTGATGGCTGTGGTGCGGCCTTATTCCACGGCATCGTCTGCCGCGTACGCACGGTGCAGGAACTGTGCAATCGCTGCCGACCGATCGCCCAGATAATGACGTGCACTCAGATCCAGCAGAATTTCGGCGTGCGGGATATGCCGTTCAAACCGGCGCTTGATCACGTCAGAATCCATCGTCACGTCTCGGCCACCCAGCAGGACGAATACCGGCATCGTCAGCCGGGCGAGCTGCTCGTCCGTGAACGATGGCAGGTTCTCCGTCCGGGGGACCATGCTTTTAAAGGTTAAATCCGTAAGTTCAGCGAACTTTTTCGCCTCATCCGACTCCGGCTCGGGGAACTTGCCGATGATTCTCTCTCTGACTTTCCGCGCCCCCCAGGGGCCAAGCAGCAAGAGCGGGAGTGCCCACCGGATGATACTTTTATCGGCGACACCCCCAGGGCATATGAGGACCAGACTGTCCACACGCTCGGGCAGGCGTATCGCAAAGTCCAGGGCGATCGCGCCGCCCATCGAGGTTCCGATAACCGACGCGCGGGGCACGTCCAGGCCGTCCAGCACATCACTCAGCCACAACGCGTGCGCGTTCGAGGCGAATGACGGGCGGGAAGGGGCGCTCAACCCCGCATCACCGATGACATCGACCGCATAAACCCGGAATTCCTTTACCCACGTGACCACTTCGCGCATCCATGACGCCGCATTAGACATCGTGCCGTGCAGCAGAACGATGGGCGGAGCGCTCTTCGGCCCACTCGCCACAACGAACGTATTGCCCTGACGCGTTGGGATATACGACTGCTCGTTGGGGACAGGCCACAAGCGAAGGTGCTCTTTATAGCGGTTCAGGACTTCACTTTCAGCGTGCGCCGACTTAAAGACGGGGGACGCCGTATGCGTTATTTCTTGCATGGTCGTATCTCAGCCGTTTTCCATCTCTTCTAGCACAACTCGGATCATGCCGAGCACCGCAGTTGTGACATCGAGGTCAGCGTTGATAAGGAGCCGCAGCCGCCACTCCTCTTCATAATAAATTGCGTCAAACCGTCGGCTGGTTTGCTCGTTATCCAGGGATTTAAAAGCGCCACCGAGCAGATTTACGAGGCGTTCCCGCTCCGCAGGTCCAACCGCATCAATATCTACCGTTGTTAAGGCCACAATGTGCCGGCGGCGATTTTGTGATCTGGCGGGTTTCGTTTCTCCATCGGAACCGACCAGCTTACTGAGGTCGCTTTCCGCGATCCGGAACTGCTTTCCAACTCGCGTGGCTCTAAGCTTGCCTTCGCGGATAAAGCGTCGAATGGTCCTGACATGCAGGCCCAACAACGCCGCAACCTCGTCTGTAGAATAGTACTCTTTGGGTTCGTTCATGGCTCTTATAGTACGTAATAGTCCCTAATCTGTCAATAAACTCCCATTTATAGGGAATAATAAGGTATAAAAGGGAAGTCATTGCAGTTGACCTGCCCGAAAACATGCTACAATAGCATCATTGTCAGGCTCCGGCGATGCGTCACCGGAGCCTGATGCGCTTTTCGCTGTCCGTTCCCACCTTCGCCGCAAGATCGTGCGTACCCGATCTCACCGTACCGATGGGGCAACACCATGACCCTGCCTTATGAAGGCGCCACCGAAGACCAGCTCCGCAGCCCGTTCGTGCAGGAATTTCTCGCCATCCACGACATGTTCCGCGACCAGCTCGCCGAGATCCTGGCCTACGTCGAGGATCTGCTGCGCGGCGACGGCCAGCTCGACGGGCCGGACACGGCCCAGCATACCCGCGCGCTGATCCACGCCGGGACGCAGTACACGCAGTATCTGCACATGCACCATTCCATCGAGACGGATGGCGTGTTCCCGCTGCTGCAAGACGAAGGGCTGGACCCGGCCATCGTCGCGCGGCTCAACGCCGAGCACGACGAGCTGTCGGTGCTGATCGACCGCTTTCACGCGGCGATCCTGGATCTCGCCGCCGTGGAGCCGGACGTGCTGAACAACGATATGCGGCGGCTGGCGGACGCGCTGCGGGCGCATCTGGCCTACGAGGAAACGCACGTCTGCCCGCTCATGGCGCGCTGGACGCGCCGGCCCGACCTGCACCTGCGGCGGTAAATCGCCGGGCCGGGTCGCAGATACAAAAAGCGTCTCCCGCAACTCGATAGTTGAGCCGCGGGAGACGCTGTATTTACAGGATGTGGAACAGCGGTGTTAGATGCCATGCTCGCTGGGAGTGAACCGCGTACCGGTCTCGCGCCCGTCCTTGAGGCCGCGCAGCCGGAAGGCCAGGACCAGCAGCGCGCCGCCGAAGATCACCGCATACACGCCGATCAGCCACGTCAGGGCCAGCGCGCCGTCGCCCGGGAACAGCATCACGATCGCGCCGAACAGGACCGACAGCACGCCGCTGAGGATCATCATCCACTCGTTGTCGATCAGCTTGCGCATCTGCACGGCGGCGACGATTTCCATGACGCCTGTCACCAGCGCCCACGCCGCGACGAAGTACAGCAGGGATAGCGCGGTCAAACCCGGCCAGATCAGCGTCAGCACGCCGATCACGATGCCCGCCAGCCCTTCCAGCAGCTGCAGCCACCAGCGATCCTTACCCACCGACGCCACGCCAGCGACCACCGCGAACAAACCGTCCACCAGCATATACGCGCCGAACAGCAGGATCAGCGTCGCCAGCGTCAACCCCGGCCACAGTATCGCCATGATCCCGAACGCCACCGCCACGACACCGCGCAGCGCCACAGCCCACCAATTCCGTGTCATCAACCCTAACATCGTCCATTTCCTCCTACACCGTTCATCCGCGCCGCGTGTGCCACAGCAGCGCCAGATTGTTGATATCTACCGATAAGCCAACTTTCATCACACCCTTAAGCATAGGATCAATTTATAAGAACAAGGTCAACGCTGCGCATAAGGAACGTATAATTTTCCCCACGATGTATAAATCCCCGCCTTGTGGGGTGTGTAGTTCCGGCGACGTTCAGAAGAAATAGTCAATAGGGCTTGACATAAGCTGCATTTGTGACTATGATCGAATGAACGTTCAATCGAAGACATAAACGGGGTTTCACATGACGCTCGACAAACGGGGCGCGATCCTTCAGGCAGCACTGCAGCTCTTTGCGGAGCGCGGGCTGTACGACGCCCCCGTATCGCTTATCGCAAAACAGTCGGGAGCCAGCGCGGGGACCATCTACCACTACTTCGCGGACAAGGACGACCTGATCCACGCCGTTTACATGGCCGTCAAGCACGACTATAAGCAGGCCGTGGCCGAAGGCGTCACATCCGATCTGCCGCACAACGAGGCGTTCCGCCGGGCGTGGCTGAACGCGTACCGTTTCTACATCTCGCACGAGATCGAGGCGCGGTTTCTGGAACACTACGAAAACTCGCCCTACTTTCATCCGGGCGTGCCCGATGAAGTCCTGCGCCGGGCCGAATCTGCCGAAGCCGAGAGCGTGCCGGTCCTGTTTCGTCTGCTGCTGAACCGCAACGGCCAGCGCCAGCCGAAAGACTTTCCGTTCGACGTCCTGTATGCCCTGACGTTTGGCGTCGCGATCCACATCGCCAAGAACCAACGCGCCGGACTGAAGCGCCTCGACGATACCCAGTTGGAAGCCATCGCGAACCTGTGCTACGAGATGGTCATGAAATAATTGCTCTTTTTTTGCCGGGACTCGAATGAACATTCATTCGAGCGCACTCGAACTATCTGGACATCATCGGCGAGCGCGAGAGGCCGCCACGAGTCTTCAAAACGGAGAGCACCTCATGAGCTGGACAGTACACGACATTCCGCACCAGACCGGCAAAGTCGTCCTTATCACCGGAGCCAACAGCGGCATCGGTTACGAAAGCGCAGTCGCGCTCGCCCGCAAGGGAGCGCATATCGTCATGGCCTGCCGCAACATGACCAAGGCGGAGCGCGCCCGGCGCGATCTGCTCGCCCGTGCGCCGGGCGCGTCGGTCGACGTGCTGGCCCTGGACCTGAGCAGCCTGGATTCGGTACACCGGTTTGCGTCCAATTTCCGAACCGCGTACCGACGCCTGGACGTGCTGATGAACAACGCGGGCATCATGACCCCGCCGCACGGCAAGACGGAGGACGGTTTCGAAACACAGTTTGGCACGAATCACCTGGGGCACTTCGCCCTGACCGGCCTGCTGCTGCCCGTCCTGCTGAAGACGCCGCACAGTCGCGTCGTCACCGTCAGCAGCGCCGCCTACCTGCTGACGGTGACGACGCCTACCTGCTCAGCCGGGGCATCCGCTTCGACGATCTGCAAAGTGAGAAGCGCTACCGTCCCTGGGCGGCTTACAGTCAGAGCAAGCTGGCAAACCTACTGTTTGCGTTGGAGCTTCAGCGCCGGTTGGAAACCATCGACGCGGACACGATCAGCGTCGCCAGCCACCCCGGCTACGCGCGCACCGGGCTGCAGCACCCGCCGCAGCATGGACTCGGCCACTGGTGGTCTACTGCCTTCGCATCGGTCGCGTCCCAGTCCGCCTACGAGGGCGCGCGCTATCAGGTCTACGCGGCAGCGGCGCCGGACGTGCACGGCGGCGACTTCTACGGCCCCGCGCAGATCCTGCTAGGGGATGTTGAACTCACCAACGTGGTCGGGCAGGGGCGGAACCTCAACGCGGCGGCGCGCCTGTGGAGCGTCTCCGAAGATCTCACGGGCGTGCACTTCGATCTCCCGACGCGGGCGGTTTCCACCCCGATCGCGGTGCCCGCCTGAGAGTAATGCAGGATATACAGTAACGAATGCCCCGGCCTGTGCCGGGGCGTTTTTGTTTGAGGGAAGATCAGGCGGCGATCCCGGCCAGCAGCAGCGCGATCAAGACGAGGAAGAGCACGGTCTGCGGTACGGAGTTTTTGATCAGATCCATCTGCCCCTGCATCACGCTGAGCGCGAGAAACACCATCAGATTGCCAGCCGCCACCGCCAGCACGGCCCACGGCAGCTCGGTGATGCTGTCGTCGATCGCAGCCCAAACCATCGCCACGCCGCACAACAGCAGCAGGTAAGTCCCCTGGTGCCAGGGCACATAGAGGCTAACAAACTGCTCGCCATCCAACGCAGCCTGTGCCTTCAGTGGCCCAAACAACATTTTCTCGCCCCAGATCGTGTGAGCAACCACTAACAGGAAAAGTAGCAGCGCGGCAATCAAAAAGAAGACGTTCATCGGGATTCAGGCTCCTATGGATATCGAGTCTGCCGTTCAGTGTACTATTGAACGGCAGGCGGCAGCGAACAGGAGCGTACGGTCGCTTGAAAAAACAGAACGCATGTACTAAAATTGATCGTGAATTTATGCGCAATCAGGAGGAGTCACTATGCCGCGCCCGATCACCAGATCCCAGTTATTGGCCGAGATCGACAAAGAACGCCCCGCGCTCGAAAAGCAGATCGCGTCCCTTGCGCCCGGCCAGATCACCGATCCCGGCACGGTCGGCGAATGGTCGGTGAAAGACGTGCTGGCGCACCTGATCGAGTGGGAGCAAATGGTGATCGGTTGGGTGACGGCGGGGCAGCGCGGCGAAACGCCTGCCGTGCCCGCGCCGGGCTACAAGTGGAGCGAAACCCCGGCGTTGAACCAGCACATCTACGAAAAACACCGTGACCGCCCGCTGCAAGAGGTGCTCGACCAGTTCCACACCTCACACCGCCAGATCCTCGATCTGCTGCTCAGCCTGTCCGACGAGGATCTGACCACGCCGCGCCGCTACCCGTGGACGCGCGACAACACCCTGCTGACCTACTTCGTGTCGGCCACCAGCAGCCATTACCGCTGGGCGCGCACGGAGATCCGCAAGGGGCTAAAAGCGAAAAACAGCTAGCGCCTACTCCCGTTTGCCCCCACTTCCCGCTTCCGACTACAATGAAACCGGGACGCTCCATCATGGGAACGTCCCGGTTTTCTCGTGTGAATGTTGGAGTGCGCCATGCTCAGCCGCGCCGCGAACCCGGTGACCAGCCTACCCGCACAGTACCGCGAAGTGAGCTACCTCAGCCTCAACGAGCGCGGACGCCTGCTGTGGCTCAATCTCCTGTCGCTGATTCCGCTCGTGCTGAGTGGGGCGATCACATTGAGTGTGCTGCGCGCCTATCACCACCTCGGCGCGCCACTGGTGATCGGCGCCCTGCCTGACGACATCCCGATGGGCATCGGGATCGCGCTGGCGCTGTTGGTGCTGCCGCTGCACGAGTGGGTGCACGGCCTGATGATCCGCTACACCGGCCACCGCCCGCGCTACGGCGTCAAGCTGCTAGTGCTCTACGCCACCTCCGATGGGGGG
The DNA here is from genome assembly GCF_036822615.1 of Aggregatilinea sp. Lineage (NCBI taxonomy): Bacteria > Bacillati > Chloroflexota > Anaerolineae > Aggregatilineales > Aggregatilineaceae > Aggregatilinea > Aggregatilinea sp. The sequence continues at coordinate 27,117 of NZ_DAISHJ010000017.1, forward strand.
CTGTTTCGCCGCAACGAGTTCATCGCCATCGCGCTCGCCCCGCTGATCGCGCTGTCGCTGGTGGGCATGGCTATCGCGCTGTTTCTCCCGATCGGTCTGGCCCAGTGGCCCACGCTGGCTGTGATGTTCAACGCGGCGGGCGCGGTCGGGGATCTGTGGATGGCCGCCGCCGCGCTGCGCTTCGACCCCTCCGCGCTGATCCGCGACGAAGAAGACAGCATGCGCGTCTTTGCGCGCATCCCCGCGCAGATCTAGTACACGCTTTACCCGGCAGCGTTTTCGTCCGCCTTTTATGCTCTTAAACTTTGAATTTGGACAAAACCAGGGCGGGTTAGAAACCCGCCCCTACAAAACCTCATGAGACTACTTGTCTCCCCTCTCCAGCCCAGACTGGAGAGAGTGGTCGGGGCAGCGCCCCGCAAATACTAGTCGCCGCTCGCCTTGACCGGCGGGATCGTGCCCGTCTTCAGCTTATCGGGCTGCACCGGATGCTGCTGGAAATAGTCGATGATCTGGTCGATCGTCGTTTCCAGCCGCGTGGATGGCTCCCAACCGACCGCCGCCTTGATCTTGCTCACATCCGGCACGCGGCGGCGCATATCCTCGAACCCGGCCTCATAGGCTTCCTCGTAGGGGATGTACACCACATCCGAGCGGCTGCCCGTGCGCTGCTTGACGATCTCCGCCAGTCCCTCGATGGTGACTTCCTGGTTGTTGCCGATGTTATAGACCTGCCCGTCCACCTTGCGGCTGGACCCCAGCGCGACGATCGCGTTCACAACGTCGTGCACATTGGCGAAGCAGCGGCTCTGCTGCCCGTCGCCGTAGATCTGGATCGGCTCCCCGGCCATCGCCCAGCGCACGAAGCGCGGCACGACCATGCCGTAATTGCCCACCTGACGCGGTCCGACCGTGTTGAACAACCGGAAGATCGTTACTGGCAGCCCGACCGCCTTGTGATAAGCCAGCCCCAGGAACTCGTCCAGCTCTTTGGACGCGGCGTAGCTCCAGCGGCTTTTGGTCGTCGGCCCCAAAATGCGGTCGTCGTCCTCGTTGAATGGCACGCGCACGCCCTTGCCGTACACCTCCGACGTGGACGCGATCAGCACGCGCTTGCGGTAGCGCCGCGCCGTTTGCAGCACGACTTCCGTCCCACCCACGTTGATCTCCAGCGTATCGATCGGGCTGTGCACGATGGCGAACACGCCCACCGCCGCCGCGAGGTGATAGATCACGTCGCACTCGCTGACCAGCCGGTCCATCACCGCCGCGTGGCGGATGTCTTCAATCGCGTAACGAAAATTGGGATCTTGCGTGAGCGGCTCAATATTTTCAAAGCGCCCGGTGGTCAGGTTATCGATAATCGTGACCTGTTGGCCCTGCGCCAGCAGCTTTTCGGCAAGGTGGCTGCCGATGAACCCGGCCCCGCCAGTGATCAATGCGTGGATCATGCGGTCATCCTTTAATACAAGGCAGTGTGTCTTGATCGTCATTATACCGGGCGAACGGTCCCGCCCCCAAGACGGCAGCGCGCCGCTCGCCTGACGCCCCGCGCAGGCTACTTCTTTTCCTGATCGTGCTTGTCCATGTAGGGCCGCAGCCAGCTCATGAACGCGTCTTCGGAGCGCGTCTGCATGTACACGCGGCCCGGCCCGGTGAGGTCCACCACCAGCCCCTCGCCGCTGAGCACGGTCGGGCGCAGCCCGCCGATCGCGCGCACGTTGAAACCCATGCCCTGCGTGAACGCGACGAGGTGGCCGGTGTCCACGGTATAACGCTGCCCGGCGGCCAGCTCGATAGGGTGGATCGCGCCGTAGCTGGACAGCACCAGCAGGCCATAGCCCCGCGCGCGCAGCATGATCAGGCCCTCGCTGGCGAAGAAGGTCCGCGCGCCGCCCCAGGTCGCGTCTACCTCGATGCCCATCGACGATGCAACGTACGCGCCGCTCTGTACCATCAGCGCGTCATCTTCCATCTTCAGGATCATCATGTCGCCGGGCAGCACGGGCGCCAGGTTGATTTGCCCGCCAAAGGCAGGCGCTCTGAACACGTTGAGGAAGAAGCTCTCGCCGCCCAGCAGGGACCGTTTCAAGCTGCTGAACAATCCGCCTTCCATGCGCGTATCGACGGCGACGCCATCCGTCATGCTCACCATCGATCCGGCTTCCACGCGGATTTCTTCTTCCGGTGCGAGCGTAATCACACACATCGAATAAGCGGGACGGTACAGGATCTCGGCTTGCATCGGCGCTCCCTTCCGGGTCAGACATCTGCGGGTGTCATGTTTAAGTATAGCCGCCCCCGCCGAAAAGGTCAGCCCGCGCCTATTTTCCACGTCCCTCTGCGTGTGTAGGAGCCGCATGGTCCGTCAGGCCCGCGCAGGTCGATCATGCTTTACATTTTCCAAACTTGTGATAGCCTATAGGATGCTGTTGGCGGAAAAAAGGAGCGCTATCACGACTCGATACATCTGTTTTTACCCAACCAACACCCCCTCATCGTGGCCAGTTTTTCGGCTGCCGAATCCCTTGCCGAGTCCGTTTTTTGCACATCTGAAATCTACGTCAAAAACCGTATATATGGGGTCTCTGCGCACCTTGCGATCCCCAGATATAGGACCTGATCGTCTCTCTACAACCGGGCTGTTTTTCGCGATCTAAAACTTGGGCGAATAGAACACCTGAGCTATCCTGTGTGTATCAACCGGACAGCTTGTCGAGCCGCGTGGCCCGACTGAAGGAGGTTGAACGCCGTGCAGCGCAGTATGCTACTCGTCTGCCATGCCGCCGATGGCCGTATCGCCAGCGGTAACCGGGACGCGGTGCGCCGTTTGCTGATGCGCGCCGACATCGACGTGCGCGCCATCCGTCGCGGGTGGTACGCCATCACATGCGCCGACGGTGGGTCCGTCGAGCTGGTTGCACCGGGTCTGGAGGGAACGCGAATGTTCCGCCGGGCAGAGCTGATCTTCAACACCGCCTCGTGGACGGAAGACGTGCTGCATCTGGTGATGAACGTGATGCGCGCGGGTGGCTTCGGGCTGATGGACGGCCTCAGCGCCACGCGCGTCATGATCACCACGCCGGAACATCTGCTCCGCTTCCCCTGGCTGCCGGAGCCGCCGATGATCATTCGCAGCCCGCATCAGCTGGCGCTGGCGCTGGGACACCCCGTTGCCCAGCGCGTCCCCGCCTTCGCCCGGCCCTGACGCCGGGGTTCATCATTTCACGTTTACACGCACAAGAGGGAAACAAAAACGGCGGACTCAGGGTGGGTCCGCCGCTTGGTTTCCAGTTTAAAGCGTCCGCTACTTGGCGTAATCGACCGCGCGCGTTTCGCGGATGATGGTCACCTTGATCTGGCCGGGATACTGCATCGTCTCTTCGATGCGGCGCGAGATGTCGCGGGCCAGCCGCATCGCGGCCAGATCGTCGATCTCGTCCGGCTTGACCATGATGCGCACCTCGCGCCCGGCTTGCAGCGCAAAGCTCTGATCCACGCCCTCGAACTCCCTGGCGATGTCTTCCAGCGCCTTGACGCGCCGGATGTACGTGTCCAGGCTTTCGCGGCGTGCGCCGGGCCGTGCGCCGGAGATGGCATCTGCCGCCTCGACGATGATCGACTCGACGTATTCCTGCTCCACCTCGTGATGGTGGCTGGCGATGGCATTCACGATGCGCGGGCCGACGCCAAAGCGCTTGGCGATGTCCGCGCCGATCTGCGCGTGCGTGCCTTCGATCTCGTGGTCCACAGCCTTACCGATGTCGTGCAGCAGGCCGCCGGCCTTGGCGATCGACACGTCTGCACCCAGTTCCGCCGCGATCATCCCGGCGATGTGCGCCGTTTCGATCGCATGCGCATGCTGGTTCTGGCCGTAGCTGGTGCGGAACTTCAGGCGGCCCAGCAGCTTGATGATTTCGCTGTGCAGGCCGGGCACGCCCGCCTCGTAGGCGGCGCGCTCGCCCTCTTCGCGGACGATGCGCTCGACTTCCTTGCGCGAGTCCGACACCAGCTTTTCGATGCGCGCCGGGTGAATGCGCCCGTCGAGCACCAGCTTTTCCATCGTGCGGCGCGCGACTTCACGCCGGATGGGGTCGAAACTGGAGATGGTGACCGCCTCAGGCGTATCGTCCACCACCACGTCCACGCCGGTCGCCTGCTCGAACGAGCGGATGTTGCGCCCGTTGCGGCCAATGATGCGGCCCTTCATCTCGTCGGTCGGCAGAGGAACGACGCTCACGGCGATCTCGTTCACCTGCTCCGAGGCGATACGCTGAATCGCCAGCGCGATGATGTCGCGGGCGCGGCGATCGGCCTCGATCTTGGTTTCCTCTTCGATCTCGCGGATGCGGCGCGCCATGTCGTTGCGCGTTTCTTCCTCGACGATCGAGAGTAGCTCTTGTCGGGCTTCTTCGCGTGTCATTTCCGCGACGCGCTCCAGCTCGGCCTTCTGCTCGTCATACATGGCAGTCAGCTCGTTTTGCCGCTTGTCGAGCTTGCTCTGCCGCTTGTTCAGGTTTTGCTCACGTAGATCCAGCCGCTCGTATCGAGCGTCCAGATCGTCGCGGCGCTTGGTGAGCCGATCACTTTCTCGATCTAGTTCTGCACGACGTTTCTTGGCGTTATCTTCGGCTTCGCGCTGGGTGTTGTGCGCTTCGTCTTTGGCCTCAACGATGACCTGTTTGGCCTGATTTTGCGCCTCCTGCACCAGACGTTCGGCTTCTTCTTCGGCCAGGCGCTTACGGTTTTTGCCCTGTGTTGTTTCGTATACATACAGGCCCCCCGCGCCCAGCGCAACGCCAATCGCTAGCCCGATCAGGGCATACACGATCTCCATGGCGCTACTCCTCGTATGGGTCTTCTAGTCCGTTATCGGTGTTCTGGTCGTTCAAAAAATACTCAGGTTCATGTTCTTCAAGTTCAGTCAATGTCCGCTCTACCGCGTCGCGGGCCACGTCATAGCTGAACCCGCGTCGCACCAGGAACGCGCCCAACGCCGTGCGCACATCGCGCCGGGACTGGCCGCGCAGCCGGGTAATTCGCTCCTGTGCTGCCTGATGGGCGGCCTCGCCGGGGTCAACCTCGGCCAGCGCCGCTTCGATGATGGCAGGGGCGATGCCTTTCTGGCGGAGTTCGTAGCGCAGCGCGCGCAAGCCTCGCGGCCTGAAGCGCATGCGGTCTTCGATCCAGAACCGCGTGAAGGCCTGATCGTCCACATAACCCAGATGCTCGAGCCGGTCGAGCGTTTCGTCAACGACCGGGGGAGCGATTTCTTTGGATAACAGGTAGCGTCGAAGCTCGGCTGTACTATAGGGGCGGCGGGCCAGGAGGTGCACGGCGCGGTCTACTGCGCGTGCGACTGCGTCGATATCGCGCAGAGCAGCGATCTCGTCATCGGACAGTGTTTGCCCGACACGCAGTTTTGTGGCGTCTATCAGCGGAAGCCCAAAAACAAACTCACCGTCCAGGTAGACGTTCACCCGCTCCTGATCGCGCTTCTGAGGTTCAAGCGCGGTGATGGTTCGGCTCACCCTATGTCCCCAAAAAACAAACAGCCGTTGGCAAGGACAGCCACGGCTGTTTGCTGTTGTCATTGGAACTCGTCGTCACTGTGGACCGACTATGGATGGTTCGAGCCACACCTAGCTATCTGAAAAAGCGAACATCATTCGAGATCGGTACTTGCTTGTGGGCCGCGTTCGCGGCTGAAAGGCGATCTCCATGAAACGCTTCACAGGTCCCGTCTTGCGGTGACTATCTGCTTCCCTACCGGCCAACCTTTTCAACACCCTGCCTCACAGGCAGAGACTGATTTATAGCATCGGCACTTATACCCGGGCAGTCTGCCGCTCACTCAGTAGGGGCAGGTTGTAGTCGGTCCCTTTCTCTACCGTAAGCCCAGGCTTCTCTGGGTTAACCCACATTCGTTGAATGTGGATGTTTGCTCGCAGCGGTCATCCATCCGGTAGATGGGTGCAGTTATGGCTTGATTTTTCCGAGTTCCACAGCGTAACCGTGGTATATTATTCCCCGCATTATAGCATATTATGCCAGCGAGTGTGGGATTGCACAAATACAGTATCCGACACCTTAATAATTGAGGGTTTTTATCCTGCACGACGTGCTCCGCAAAACAAAAAACCGGGACGTTTGTGCGTCCCGGTCGAAGTATTCAAACGGCAGTTTGCGGAGTCTATTCTTCCGCTTCGGCGGTCACCAGCGGCGGCAGTCCATATTCCTCGCGGATGACGTTCTCCACTTCCAGCGCCAGGGCCGGATTTTCGCGCAGGAATTGTTTGGCGTTTTCGCGCCCCTGACCGATCAGCTCGTCACGGTAGCGGTAAAACGCGCCGCGCTTTTCGACCACGCCCAGTTCCGCCCCGATATCGAGAATATCGCCCACGCGGCTGATGCCCTCATCGAACATGATGTCAAACTCGGCCTCGCGGAAGGGGGGCGCGACCTTGTTCTTGGTCACGCGCACGCGGGTGCGGTTACCGACCGTGTCGCCGCCCGCCTTGATCGCCTGGATACGGCGAATGTCCACGCGGATGCTGGCGTAGAACTTGAGCGCCCGCCCGCCCGTCGTGGTTTCGGGGTTCCCGAACATCACGCCGATCTTCTCGCGCAGCTGGTTGGTGAAGATCATGACCGTGTTCGACTGCTTGATCACGCCGGAGAGCTTGCGCAGCGCCTGGCTCATCAGGCGCGCCTGCAGCCCGACGTGGCTGTCGCCCATCTCGCCTTCGAGTTCGGCGCGCGGCACCAGCGCGGCCACGCTGTCCAGCACGATCACGTCGATCGCGCCACTGCGCACCAGCGCCTCGGCAATTTCGAGCGCCTGCTCCGCCGTATCAGGCTGGGAAATGTACAGGTTGTCGATGTCCACGCCGATACGGCCCGCATAACGCGGATCGAGCGCGTGCTCCATGTCGATGAAGGCGCAAATGCCGCCGCGCTTCTGCGCTTCGGCGACGGTATGCAAGCACAAGGTCGTCTTACCGGCGCTTTCCGGCCCGTAAATCTCGATTACACGTCCGCGCGGGAAGCCGCCGACGCCCAGCGCGATATCCACCGCCAGGGAGCCGGTGGGGATCGCCTCGACGTGCATATGCACGGCATCTCCCAGGCGGACAATTGCGCCGTCTCCGAACCGCTTGGTGAGATCGGCCAATGCCGCTTCCAACGCCTTGTCGCGGCCTTTTTCGCCCATGCGTCGTATCCTCTGTATCAGCTCAAGTGGGATTTGTGGTATGCGTTGAGTGTACTCTACGCAAAGCAAGTCTGCTAGCCCCACACCTTAAATTTCGCCATTAACGGCGAGGCCCCGGGCGGCATTTGGGAGCGCCGAACGGAGTCTTGCCCGTGTTCGTGCCGCTATGCTATAATGGCCCCCATCATTGGGGAGTCGCCAAGGGGTTTAAGGCAGCGGCCTTTGGAGCCGCCATTCGCAGGTTCGAATCCTGCCTCCCCAGCCTATCATCCGCGTCAAAGCGGATTTTTTGTTTTTTTCCCCTTTGCCTACGCGACAATAGTCCTTTTGCCTCGCTTGACGCAAAATATCGCCTGTGCTACAGTACGCGACATAAGTGAGCCTACAACCGCCCTCGTGGATAGGAAACCTCTTCACTCCCCGGCAGGTGCGGGAGTATTGTTAGACCTCTTTCAATGCGTCAGGAGAAGTGGCGTGGCGAAATCACGTAATGAGCAGTTAGTCGAGCGACTGCGGGATTTGCAGGTAAGTTCGCCCGATGTCGAAGCCGCGGCAATCGTCAGTGTTGATGGCTTGAGCATCGCATCGTCCCTACCGGGCAACATCGAAGAAGATCGTGTCTCTGCCATGTCGGCGGCGATGCTCTCCCTGGGTGAGCGCATTTCAACCGAGCTGCGGCGCGGCGGCCTGGAACAGGTCTACGTCAAAGGCGAGCACGGCTATGTGATCCTCAGCTCCATTGGGGAAGACGCGGTGCTGACCGTGCTGGCCCGCGAGCAGGCCAAGTTGGGCCTGATCTTTTTGGACATGTCGCGGGCCGTCAAAGAACTGGAAAAGCTGCTGTAAAGCAGTGCTCCAGCCGCGCCGCGCGCGACCTGGGGGCACGACCCGCCCCGTTTGCGATACCCGATCTCACCCTGGGGCGGGGATCGGCCTTGATCGCCGGTTTCCCCGTTTCTGTTGAAGAACAGACCTGGGGATGAGAGCCATACCGGGGGGAATATCGATTCATTCCCTATGGGCTTCAGGCCACTTCTGAGGGACCCTCGGTTTATTTCTGCGCCGGGACTATTTCCCGGCCCGGATCACAACTCCGGTTTTAAGAATCAGCGTGAGGCGCTCCGTAATGAGCGACGACGACACAGCCGAACGCGAGCACCCGTACATCCTCATTGTTGAGGATGATCTCGACCTGTCTGAGATGCTGAATGCATACTTTCGGGCGCTGGGGTACGAGTCGTTTACGGCAGCCTGGGGTGAGGACGCCGTCGCCCTGACGAGCGAAGATCCCCCCGATCTGATCCTGCTCGATGTGCGCCTACCCGATATCGACGGCTACGAAGTATGCCGCCGCCTGCGGCTTGGTCACCGGACCAAGTTCATCCCGATCATCTTCCTCACCGAGCGCCGCGACCGCATCGACAAGCTCACCGGGCTGGAATATGGCGGGATCGACTACATCACGAAGCCGTTCGATATCCACGAGCTGCGCCTGCGCGTCCGCAACGCGCTCCGCCGCACGCACCAGCCGGGAAACACCAATCTGGTCACCGGGCTGGCCGATGGCGCGCTCGTCGATGAGATGTTGAACGGCGCGGTTCGCGGCAGCAAGCCGTGGGGCGCGCTAGTCGTCTCGCTGACCGGCATCGAGCGCTTCCGCGAGCAGTTCGGTTTCCTGGCTGCCGACGATGTGCTGCGCAGCGCGGGATTGATTCTGCACAACGCCCAACGCGAAACCGGCGGCAGCGAAGAAGCTGCCGGGCAGCTCAGCGCCTACGACTTTTTCGCCCTCACAGACCCGGATCATCTGACCGCCCTGCGCCAGCGTGTTGAAGAGCGGCTGACCCAATCCATCCAGCTCTTTTACCCGTTCCAGCTTGCCGATGAAAACGGGGATCTCCCAGTCGAGGATCGCCTCCAGGTAAAAATAGGCCAGCTCTTAAGCAGCGAGGGACCGTTCGACGCCCTATCTGCGCTCAAAACGGCGCTGCTCAATGCATGGAAAACGGCCAAATAACCGTTAAGGACTTGCGTGCCGCGTAGTACCTGCGCCACATTCATCCTTGTTCAAGGATTAAGATATAATAGAAACGCTGGGCGGGGAGCAAGCCATTTTGAGATCCCGTAGAGGAGCATTTAGCGGTTATGACGCCTCAACGTGACGTCATTTTACTCATTGATGATGATCCCGATGCCCGCTCCCTGTTGCGTGAGCAAGTCTTCGATCCCGATCTGTACGAGGTGGTCGAGGCAGCCGACGGGCCAGACGGCCTATTGAAGCTGCGCCAGCACCATCCCGATCTGATCATGCTCGATCTACAGCTTGCGGGGCTGTCCGGGCGCGACATGTTGATCGGGCTGAAGTCACAGGGCTTTCGCGGCCCGCTGATCGTCATGTCGGACAAGGGCAGCGAAAAGGGAATCATCGAAGCATTCCGCATGGGCGCGACCGATTACCTGAACCGCCCCCTGCGCGAAGCCGAAGTTCTGGCGATGGTCGAGCGCGGGCTGGCCGATACGCATCTCCGCCGCCAGCACGAGTCGCTCACTGCGCGCGTGGGCAATGCGGAAGTCCAGCTCGAAGCGCGCGAGCACGAACTCGATCGCCTGTACCAGATCGGCCACGCGATCACCGCCCTGCGCGACCAGCGCGAGCTGTTCAACCTGATTCTACATGCCGCCGTCCAGCTTAGCGGGGCGGATTATGCGCTGTTGCTGCTGCGCGACGACACGTCGGGCAAGCTGGTGCTGCGCACCGGGCACAACATGCCGATGTCACTGGCCGATCGTGTCGGTGAACCGGCGCAGGATGCGCTGGCCGACCTCGTGATGACCTCGCGTGAAATTCTGACGATGACGGGCGACAGCCTGCGCCGCTTCCAGATCCCCAAAGACGTTAGCGCCGTGGCGTACCTGCCCCTGGTCGTGCAGACCACGAGCATCGGCGTGCTGGCCATGGGCAGCCGCAGCAGCGAATCGACCTTCAACGAGCACCGCGTCCGCCTGCTGCGCCTCCTGAGCGATTACGCGGCGGTGGGCGTAATCAACGTGCGCCTGTTCGACATGGTCAAACAGCGCGCCCGTACCCTGGAATCGGTCAATCGGGATTGGCAGACACGTTTTGCCGAACGTGAGCGCCAGATCCAGGCGGTTAATTCTTCCCTGACGGTAATCGAGGCCGAGTTGTTGCGGCTGGCTCACGGTAAAGAGGGACATGTCCCGCCCCGCGTAGGAGAACGCCTGCTCGAACTCAACAAGCAGGCCAGACAGATGCTCGCTCTGATAGCGCGAACGTCACGGCCTCCCCAAAAAACGGACAGTTGAGTTACGCGGCTTCACGGCGACATTTAGGATGATGGAGATCTACTGACTTTGGCAGGTGAGCGCATACTCCTGGTAGACGATGCAGCCGAGGTCCGTCTGTTTCTGGCAGACTCAGTGCTGCGAACGGCAGGCTACGACGTACTGACGGCGGCGAACGGCGTCGAGGGGTATACCCTGGCGCGCGATCTGCGACCCGACCTGATCATCGCGGACTACCTGATGCCCCAATGGACCGGGTTGGAAATGCTGGCCGCTCTGCACAAGGACAAAATCGATCTGCCGTTCATCCTTATTACGGCGGAAGGCTCCGAAGAGATGGCCGTGCAGGCGCTGCGGCTGGGCGTGAACGACTATCTGATCAAGCCGTTCGATCCCGACGATCTGCTCAGCGCGATGCAGCGCGTGCTCAAAGAGCACTGGACGCGGCAAATCACCCAGCAGATCCCGGCGCAGCTCATGGAGGCCAACCTGCAGTTAGAGCAGCGTCTGCACGAGCTGGACACGCTGGTGCAGATCGGCAAGCGCGTGACCTCGCTGCTGGAACTTCACGAAGTGCTGAACCAGATCGTGCAGGCTGCCGTGCGGCTGGCAAAAGCCGAGCGCGGTAATCTGCTGCTGGTGGACGAGGACTCGGGCGAGCTGTACCTGTACGCCTCGTCCGAAAAGATGCGCAGCGACGGTGACTCGTTCCGCCTGCCCGTGTCAGACAGCCTCGCGGGCCAGGTGGTCAAAACCGGCGAGCCGGTGGTGATCACCGGGGACGCGCTGCACAAGATCAAGACGCACTACCTCGTGCGCGACGTGATGTACATCCCGCTGGCCCTGCAAGGGCAGGTGATCGGCGTGCTGGAAGTCTCCAACCACGACATCAGCCGCGAATTCGAGCCGCACGCACTGCCGCTGCTGCGCGTGCTGGCCGACTTTTCCGCGATCGCAATCGGCAACGCGCAGCTTTACGCCGCCATGCAGAACGAGCGCGACACGCTCGACGCCATCCTGCGCGACACGGAAGACGTGATCGTGGTGGCCGATACGCAAGACAACATCCTGTTCTGCAACCCGGCAGCCCAACGCGCCTTCAACATCGAGCGCGACGACTTCATCGGCAAACCGCTCGACGACGTGATCCGCAACAGCGAAGTGCAGACCCTGTTCACGAAGGACGCCTCGTCGCGGCGCAACCCCAGCAGCGAGATCCACCTGGAAGAAGACGGGCGCTATCTGAACGCCCAGCTCAGCACGGTGGAACTGGTCGGCAAGGTCGCCGTGATGCAGGACATCACGCATCTGAAGGAACTGGACCGCATCAAGAGCGATTTCGTCACGGCAGTGTCGCACGACCTGCGCTCGCCGCTGACGGCGATCCTGGGGTATGTCGAGCTGCTGTCGCGCATGGGACCGCTGAACGACAACCAGCTGGAATTCGTGCGGCGCATCAACGAAAGCGTGCAGTCGATCACCGCGCTGATCTCGGACCTGCTGGAGCTGGGCAAGATCGAGGCGGGCTTCGACAAAGACCGCGAGCCGGTCCACATCGACGAGATCGTGCGCGGCGCGGTCGAAGGCCAGCGCCACCAATGGGAAACCAAGCGCCACAAGGTCGATGTCAGGCTGCCTGACGGCCTGCCCCCGGTCCTCGGCTATCCCCAGCGCCTCAAGCAGCTCACCAACAATCTGGTTGAGAACGCCGTAAAATACACGCCCGATGAAGGCGAGATTCACATCCAGGTCGAGACCAACGACAATTTCCTGGTCCTGCGCGTGGAAGATACCGGCATTGGCATCCCCAAGAAAGACCAGCCGTACATCTTCGACAAGTTCTACCGCACCGATCAGGCCATCGATAACTTCGCCGGGACCGGGCTGGGGCTGTCCATCGTCAAAAGCATCGTCGAGCAGCACGGAGGCCGGATCTGGGTCGAAAGCCGGGTGGGCACAGGCACGACATTTTCCGTCATGCTGCCCGCGTGCGCTGATGCCGCCTGCCAGGAAGAACAACAGGCCGAGAAACACGCCGCGCACTAAACGCCGCGCCGCACATCACACGAGGCAATTACACGACAAAAAAAGGCCGCCCCGAAGGACGGCCTTTTTGGTGCTCGTTAACCAGCAGCGCGTACTACTCGGCGCTGAAAGACGCCTGGATGTCGTTGGCCTGGGCGGTCAGGTCGGCCAGCGCCGTCTGAACGTCGCCACCACCGGACAGCAGCTCGTCAAACGTGGCGGCCATTTCGTCGCGCACCACGTCGTAGCTGGCAACCTGCGGCTCAACCGCGGTTTCGCCCTGGATCAGATTCCACGCATCTTCGTACTGCGGGAAGTCTTCGAACAGCGAACCCATATCTGCGGCGGTCGAGTAGCGGACCGGGAAGTAGTTGCTGATCTCGGCCCAACGCGCCTGCTGTTCGGGCTCGGTGAACCAACGCACGAACAGCCACGCGGCCAGTTCGCCTTCGGGCGTGGTCTTGGGGATGCTCACGCTCGCGCCGTAGATGTTCTGGACGGGCATATCGGCGTAGGGGATGTAGGCCACGTGCCATTCGAACGGCTCGGCGAACGCGTCTTCGATGCCCGACTTGATGTAGGGCAGGCCGGAGGACGAGCCGGTGTAGAACAGGGCGCGACCGGCGATGAAGTTGTTCTGGTCACCGTACTGCTCGGCTACCAGTTCGGCGCAGCCGTCGTTGTACAGGTCAACCATGAACTGGATGAAGTCCACGGTCGCGGGGCTGGAGAAGTCGAATTCACCGTCGTTGTAGATTTTGCCGCCAGCGGCAAAGGTCGCCGCCGCGATGAACGACGCGTCGGTGCGGATGGTGTAGCCGATGGTGTCATCGCCTTCGTAGCCGCTCCACCCCTGCTCGGTGAACGTGCAGGCCATATCGTGGAATTCTTGCCAGCTCGCGGGCGGGGCATCGTAACCCAGCTCGGCCAGGGCGGTCGCGTTGAAGTACAGCGATTCGGTCGAGCGGTTGGGCGGGAAGCCGATGCGCGCTGAACCGTCGGCGGTGTAGTCCTGCGTGTAGAAGCCGGGGATGAAGTCCGCGACTTCGGCGTCATTGAAGCCCCACTGGGAATCGGTCACGTAGACATCCATGTTGTCCACGAGGCCGCCCGCCTGATAGTAGGCCTGGGCGTTGTTCTGGTAGGCCACAACGAGGTTGGGGACGTCGCCGGTCGGGATCGCCGCGATCATTTTCTGGTAGATATCGCCGTAGCTGCCCTGGAGCGAGCCTTCAACCGTAATGCCCCACGGATTACCGGCATTAAACTCTTCAATCATGCTGTTGATAAATTCTTCGCGCTGGCCGCTGTGCTGGTGCCACCACGTGATCGTCTGGCCAGACGGGTCAACCCCAGCCAGAGGGCCATCGGCTGCCGGCTCAGTCGGAAGATCAAACGTGTGGACGAAGCCTTCATCGCCCTGAGCGCTGACGCCCAGAACCGGTACGGCCAAAGCAACGACCAGTACCAATGCTACGAACACACCGAGTTTACGCATGTGAGTTCCTCCTTAAGGGACTGTTTGAGAAGCGATGCTCGGGTTGCAACAAGAAGCTACTGCACCAGGGTGAAACGCCCGGTAAATACAGGTAAAGAACAGGTTATCACCTGGAAAAGCCTGCTTAAACATCATACTCGCCAACACGGCTCGATGCAACAGGCCGATTGCACAACGACGCCTCATTTTTCAGGGTCGATGTGCCAGATCGGGTCAGGGTGTGGGCAGTGTGTGCGGTTCAAAAAAGGCCCAGATCGCCTCGCCTGCGTGCAGATCCATCGTCACGTTCCCCGCCACGGTCGCGTTTAGACGCCCCGGCACGCCCGGCAGGTTGTGCCCGCCGCCCTCTACTGCATAGAGGACTACCTCGGTGTCGTCGTCGCAGCCGCCGATGTGGAAATAAATGACCGATGTGGCCGCTTCTTCCCCCTCCTCGGCGCTGGGCAGCGTTTCGTGCGTCACCTCGTCCGGCGAGCAGCCGTCATGCTCGGCCCAATACGCGACCGTATCCTCGACCGGCATCGACAGCACGACCTGCCCCTGCACCGTGCCCGTCCACGGGACCACTACATCCGCCGTGCCGTGAATGAACAGGATCGGCGTGGGCGCAGACGTCTCGCACCACTGGTGCAGGCTGGGATAAAAACCGGCGCTGACCACCGCGAAGGCCGCATACTCGTCCGGGACCTCGCACGCTAGCCGCTGTGTCATGAAGCCGCCGTTCGAGAATCCGGCGGCATACACGCGCCCCCGGTCGATGGCGTACTCGTCCGCCACCGCATCGACCAGCGCCGACAGAAACTCCATGTCGTCCGTCTCCGGCCCGATCCATTCGGGCGTGCCCTGGGCGTAATTCCACTCGTGGTTGATGCCGTCGGGATACGCGGCGATGAAGTCGTTTTCCTGCGCGACGCGGTTGAGATCGAGCTGGTCGGCAAACGTGCTGCCGTCGCCGCCCCGGCCATGCAGCGCCACGACCAACGGCCACGGCTCCGACCCGTCATACGCGGGCGGCACGTAAAGCGCATAGGTGCGCTCGACGCCGTTCACGGTGAGGCTGTTCTGGGTTTCCTGCGCGGAAACAGGTAGGAGGGCGCTCAAAAGGAAAACGGTTACGAGGAGGGAAAACCCGAACAATCGTCGCATGGCGCACCTCGCCGGGGCAGCGCCGCCCCCTTCATCACGTCATCGAACGGTGTATCCGGTTATACGCGCTCGGGGGACAAAATCGTACACGAGCGGTTATTGTTTCAGCCGCCAATCGAGCGCGCTCCACCGCCGCGCCACCTGATCGTTGTTGACCGCAATGCCAACCGCCTTGCGCGTGCCGACCAGCACGACCAGCTTTTTGGCGCGCGTCACGGCAGTGTACAGCAGATTGCGTTGCAGCATCATGTAATGCTGCGTGACGATGGGCATCACCACGCACGGGTATTCGCTGCCCTGCGAGCGGTGCACGCTGATGCAGTAGGCGTGCGTCAGCTCGTCGGCGTCGTACCAGTCGTACTTCACGAAGCGATCCTCGAACGCGATGACCATGATCTGGTTGGTCATGTCGAAGCTGTGCACGCGCCCGATGTCGCCGTTGAACACGTCTTTTTCGTAGTTGTTGCGCGTCTGGATGATCTTGTCACCCACGCGGAACAGCCGCCCGGCCAGCCGCCGCTCGGCGGTGCGCCCGTTCGAGGCATTGAGCGTATCTTGCAGCACGTTGTTCAGCGCCGACACGCCCACCGCCCCGCGATACATCGGCGCGAGCACCTGGATATCGCGCAGCGGATCGAGGCCGAAACGCGCCGGGATGCGGTTGCGCACCACATCCACCAGCAGCGACGATGCCGCTTCGGGATCGTCCTCGGTGAACACGAAAAAGTCGTCGCTCTGGTTGGACAGATCCGGCATCTCGCCCCGGTTGATACGGTGCGCGTTGGGGATGATCTGGCTGTTGCCCGCCTGCCGGAAAATCACGTCCAGGTGCGTCACCGGGCCGATCCCGCTGCGGATCACATCGCGCAGCACGTCGCCCGCGCCCACGCTGGGAAGTTGGTCCACGTCGCCCACCAGCAGCAGGTGCGTATCGGGCTTGATCGCCTTCAACAGGTTATAGAACAGCACAAGGTCGATCATGCTGGCCTCGTCCACCACCAGCACGTCCGCGTCGAGCGGGTTGTCTTCGTTGTGCAGGAATGACATATCGGCGGGCGAAAAACCGAGCATACGGTGAATGGTGCGCGCGGAATGTCCCGTCGCTTCGCCCAGGCGCTTGGCAGCGCGCCCGGTCGGCGAGGCGAGCAAAAAGCGGTGGTTGGTACGCTCCAACACGGCGATCACCGCGTGCAGCGTGGTGGTCTTGCCTGTGCCGGGGCCGCCCGTCAGCACGCTGATCTTATTCGTCAGCGCCAGCCGGACCGCTTCGCGCTGCTGCGCGGTCAGCGAGATCTCGCGCCGGGCCGAAAGCGACGCGATCAGCGAAGGCAGATCGAGCGCGGCCAGATCCGCCAGCCGGGACTGCGGCGTTTCGACCATGAGCTTCAGCCGGGCCGTCGCGCCCTTCTCGCTGTAGAACATCGGCGGCAGATACAGCCCCTCGATGCGCGACAGGCCATCGGGGATCGTCTCGGTATAAATTTCGCCCCGCTGGATCAACCCCTGGATCGCGTTTTCCACCAGCTCCGGCTGGACTTCCAGCATAACCGCCGCCGCTTCGACCAGGGCATCGCGCGGCATGTAAACGTGGCCGTCGTTGGTCGCTTCTTGCAGGCTGAAGACGATGCCCGCGCCGATCCGTCCCGGCGAATCGGCGGGCAGGCCGAGATTCTGCGCGATCTTGTCGGCGGTGCGGAAGCCGATGCCAAAGATGTCGCGCGCGAGGCGGTACGGGTCGCGCTGCACGATGCCGATCGACTGGTCGCCGTACGTCTTATAAATTTTGACCGCCAGCCCCGACGAAACGCCGTGCCCTTGCAAAAACAGCATCACTTCCTTGATCTGCTGCTGCTCGATCCACGCCTGCGCGATCAGCGCCGCGCGGTGTTTGCCCACGCCGGGCACGTTGATCAACTGGCCGGGATCGCTGTCGAGGACGTCTAGCGTCGCCGGACCGAAATAGTCCACGATACGTTTGGCCGTCACCGGACCCACGCCCTTGATCAGCCCACTGCCCAGGTAGCGGCTGATCGCGTCCACGCTCGCCGGGCGAATCTGCACCACCATTTCCGCGCGGAACTGCCGCCCGTGGCGCGGGTGCGTGGTCCATTCCCCTTCCAGGCGCACGGTTTCACCCGGCTGGAGTTCCGGCATCGAGCCAACGACCGTCACCAGATCGCTGGCGTGGCGCGACTGTTCGGGCAGCAGGCGCAGCACGCAGTAGCCGGTTTCTTCGCTGTAGTAGGTGATGCGCTCGACGGAGCCTTTGAGAGTATCGGTGCTGGTCATAGGAGTCTGGTTGACGGGTGAACGGTGGCTCGGCCCGTTTGGCAGCGGGCGGAGCGTCTGTTATTTTACCTCATAACCGGACTAAACCGTACATTTGTGCGATCGCGCCTCAGTGACGAGCCGTTTTTAGTATGATCTCTCTATGATTTCCGGGCACGAGGTTTATTGGATGCCACCGACCGGACACAACTGGCAACGTGAAGGAGCGATGAAATATGAGCGAGCAAGTCAATATGGTTGAGCTGTACTACGAAGAACGCGGGCAGGGGTTGCCCGTCGTGCTGCTGCACGGCTTTCCCTTCAGTCACGCCATCTGGCAGGCGCAGCAGGCCGCGCTGAGCGATGCCGCGCGCATCATCACGCCGGATCTGCGCGGGCACGGCAAAAGCCCCGCGCCGGAAGGCGACTACACCATGGACCTATTGGCGAGCGACGTGCTGGCCCTGCTGGACCGGCTGAACGTATCGCGCGCGGTGTGGGTGGGGCACAGCATGGGCGGCTACATCCTCATGGCGGCGCTGCGGCAGGCCCCGGATCGTATCGCGGGGGTGGGGCTGGTCGCCACGCATCCGCTGGCGGATGCCGAAGAAAAGCGCTTCCAGCGCCGCGAAAGCGCCGATCTGGCGATGGAAAACGGCAGCGGGGATACCGCCTTCAGCATGATGAGCCAGATCTTCGCGCCCGATGTAGACGGCACGTCGCCGCTGGCACAGTCGATGTACGATATCATGGTCAACACAGCGCCTGCGGGCATCGCAGGCGCGCAGCGCGGCATGGCCCTGCGCCCCGATTCGTCCAATACGCTCCGCGAGCTGTCCGTCCCGGCGGTGATCGTCGCGGGCGTGGACGACAAGATCATCGGGCTGGACAAAGCCCGCGCAATGGCGGCGCTGATCCCCGGCGTGCAGTTGGTCGAAGTCGAAAATGCGGGCCACATGCCGATGGTCGAACAACCGGACGCCACCACCGGGGCGCTGCGCGGTCTGATCCGCATGGTTCAGGCAAACGAGCGCTAAAAGTTAACCCGACGCTGTTTCGCTGTGCTCCGCGCAATGTGTACCGGTGCGGAGCACAGCGTATAATGTGACGCAAAGTAGGAAATATGCCCTCAATAGCAGATTTAGTACCGAGGGCATTTCGTCGGCGGCGCACACCTACGCTATACTAAGAAGGGCATACGCGGGCGTGTGTGAATACTTTGATCTCCGCTTGTCGCCCAACCGTGAGAAATTTCTATGTCTGCGGATCCCCTGGTCGGGAAACAGCTTGGCGACTATACCATTCTGGGCCTGTTAGGGCGGGGTGGGATGTCGCGCGTATACCAGGGCTACGATGAAAACCTTGATCGTTACGCCGCCGTAAAAGTTATTAGCAGCGATTTCGCCACCACGACCGAAGAAGAATATACGCGGCGCTTTCAGATCGAAGCGCGCGCCATCGCTCGCCTGCGCCACCCGAATATCGTAGGTGTGTACCAGTTCGGGCGCAGCGAGGGCATTTATTACATGGCGATGGTCTTCCTCGAAGGCCAGGATCTGCGCAGCTACCTCAATGGTTTCGTCGAACGCCGGGTACTGCTCCCGGTACCCGAGATTCTACGCATCGCCCGCGACATCGCGGGCGCGTTGGACTATGCGCACGAGCAGGGTGTCATTCACCGCGACATCAAGCCGTCGAATATCATGCTCGAAAAGCACACCGGGCGCGCGATCCTGATGGATTTCGGCCTCGCCTTGAGCGTGCACGAAGGTACGACCGGCGACACGTTCGGCAGCGCCCATTACATCGCGCCGGAACAGGCCGTGTCGTCCGCGCAGGCGGTCGCGCAGAGTGACCTGTACTCGTTGGGCATCGTGCTGTACGAGATGCTGGCGGGCAAAGTGCCCTTTGACGATCCGTCCGCGATGAGCGTGGCGCTGAAACACCTCAACGAAGCGCCGCCGCCCATGTCGCTCTATAACCCGAAGCTCCCGCCCGAAGTCGAAGCGGTGATCATGCGGGCGCTGGAAAAGAAGCCCGAGCACCGCTACCCGACCGGGCGCGAGCTGGTCGATGCGCTGGAACGGGCGCTCCACCGGTCCGGCTACGGCAACAACGCGCCGCTCAGCGCCGTGCCGCCGTTCATGCCGTCCACCGATACGGAGCCGACCCCGTGGTTCGGCCAGCGTCCGAACCTGACGCCCGATCCGTCCGAGACGAATCCCACGCCGGAACCCGGTGCGCTGGCGCAGCGCTTCGCGCGGTACAAAGCGCGCAAAGAAGAAGAGACGGTCGGAAATCTGAGCGAGGATCAGCTTGCGCTCGATGACGGCACGTTGAACTCGATCCTGGACAGCTATGCCGACCCGCGCGAGCTGGGGCTTGTGGGCCCCGGCGCAGAACCGTTCCACCCGGCACACGCCGAAGAAGACGATCTGCGCGCCAGCATTGCGACGGCTCCCCGCGCCCGGCGGCGGCTGCGGATCGGCGTGCTGCTGCTGTCGATCCTGCTGCTGGCAGGGGCCTTGATCACCGCGTGGTACATGGGCGGGCCGGGCAAAGATGATACCGTCGAGGGCGGAAGCCCGGCGGCGGTCGCCATCCTGTCCACGGCGGATCTCACGGATGAAGCCGAACCGACCATGCGGCCCAGCGTGACCCGTACGAGCGCGCAGTCCACCGGGACGGTCGCGGCAACCAGCACGACCACCGGGGCAGCGGTCGTCACCGTCGAGCCGTCGGAGTCGCCGGTCCCGACGCAGACCGAAACACAGCCGCGCGCCACGACGTCCCCCGCGCCGTCCGATACGACGGAGCCGACAAAATCATCCACGCCCACGACAGCGCCCAGCGATACCGCGTCGCCGTCGCTCACCCCGACGCGCGCCCTGCCCGCAGGCACGGTATCCGATCCGGCGTTGCAACTGGTCTACGACGAAGACGAGTTGCTGCTGGTCAACATCTCCGGCCAGCCGCAGGACATCAGCCAGCTCGTGTTTACGCAAACGGTGAACGACGGGACCGTCTACAATTTCCAGGCGAACCTGTGGCGGGCCAGCAGCGCGAACCTCATTTCGATGCCTAACGGGTCGTGCTATCAGGTGGTGCGCGCCGAAGTCACGCGCGCCGAGCCTGATTCGTCGCTCTGCCCGCGTTTTCTGGGATGGTACCAGCCCGGCATGGAATTGCGGTATTTCTGGATCGCGGAACAGCCGAATGCCTCCTTTATTGTCCACTACGCGGGCGACGACACGCCGTTAGCGACCTGTGACATCGCCGCAGGAGAGTGCTTTGTCGCGCTTCCCGAAGATTAACCCCGCCCAGGCGGCACGCCGTAACTGAGGCTGTGATGATACGGCGCCTGTTCTCTTCATCCCCTGCTCCTTCTGCCGCTCGTCTGCTCCAGGTGTGCATCGGGCTGCTGGTGTATGCCTTCACGCGGCTCCACAACCTGACCGCCCTGCCGCTGTTCGTAGACGAGAGCTTCCACATCGAAACGGCCCAGCGCGCGCTGGAAGGTCAGGTGCTCGGCTCTGCGGCGCACGGGCGCTTCTTCCGCGTATGGTTCAATGCCTTCGTCGGCGTGGATGCCCCGGTCGCGGCGTGGACCACGCGCGCAGGCACGGTCGTCGTCGGGCTGCTGGGCGCGGCGGCATTTTACGCCCTGGTGCGTGCCTTCACGTCGTCGCACCGTGCGGGCATGGTCGGGCTGACACTGTGGATCGCGGCCCCCTACCTGCTGTTTTACGATCGCATGGCCCTGGCCGATCCGGTGCTGATCGCGTTCAGCGCCGCCGCCGTATGGCTGGCGTGGCGCTTGATGCGCACCGGATCGATCTGGATCGCGGCGGCGCTTGGTATTGCGCTGGCGCTGGTGCTGCTGGCGAAAGCGCCGGGCGTGGTCTGGATGCCGCTGCCGGTCGTCGCGCTGATCCTCGCGCCGGGCCTGACGCCCCGCCGCCGGATCGTGTTGGGCGCGGTGGTGCTCGCGGCCTTTGCCGTGATCTGGGCGCCGTTGGAACTGCTGCTGTGGCTCAAGGACTACAACTATTTCGGGCTGGCGAGCACCTTCACCGGCGGCGTGGATCAAAGCCTGTTCAAGCGCACGCGCACGAATCTAAGCGACGTGCTGGCAATCGACGCGGCGTACCTGGGCTGGCCGGTGCTCGCCGGAGCAGCCGCGGGCGGCCTGTATTGGCTGGCGCGCAAACCGCGTCCGGCGCTGCTGGCGCTGATGGCGCTCGGCATGAGTGGCGGCGGCGCGATCCTGTTTGGCTATAACATCAATTCGCGCTATGCCTTGAATCAAGTACCCTGGGTGCTGCTGCCGCTGGCGGTCGGGCTGGGACTGGTCATGCGGCGCTGGCCGCGCGCGCAGTGGCTCATTTATGCGGGCGTCGCGGCCTGGATCGCCGTCTTCGCCGCGCCGTTTATGCTCGACGCCTGGAACGATCCGCCCGCGCTGCCGCTGCACGGCAACGATCTGCTGGAATACGTGCAGGCTGAAACGTCCGGGTACGGCGGGACGGAAATCGGGCATTGGCTGAGCACGACGGATGACCCGCTGCCTGCGATCGGGCTGGTGGGCAACTGCCAGACCCTGCGCCTTGCCGCCGATCCGCGCGTGGTGGAATGCCCGGCAGTCTATTGGGACGGCACGAACGCCGACGCGCTGATGCAGATGATCGAGGCGCGCGCGGCAGAGGGACCGCTCTACGTCGCGGCGGACGATCTGTCGTACATCGACCCGTCGCAGCTCCCGGAGCCGAAGTCGGTGGTATTGTCGGTCGAGCGGCCCGGTGGCCTGCAAACGATGGCGTTGTACCGTATCGAGCAAGGGGCAACGTTAGGAAACGGGGAGTGAACGCAGAACCGGGTAGGGCAAGCCCTACCCCTACGAAAAGCAGCAGCGTTTGCCTGGGAAGGCATACGGAGCCAAGCTGGAAACACCGCTGTTCCCCATTCCCTGTTCCCTGATTCCTTATCACGAAGAAGGTCATGACATGAGCGCATTTACGGTTGATCTCACAGGCAAGGTCGCGCTGGTGACCGGCGCGGGGCGCGGCATCGGCAAGGTCATCGCGGGCACGCTGGCCCGGTCGGGTGCGGCAGTGGCGATCAACGACATCGATGCGGAGCGCGCCGGAGCCGTCGCGGGATCGCTGGACGGCGCGCGGGCCTACGTTGCGGACGTGGGCGATCCGCAGGCGGTGCAGGACATGATCGCGGCCATCGTGCGCGACATGGGACGGCTGGACATCATCGTCAACAACGCCGGGATCGAATACAAAGCGCCGTTCTTCGAGATGACCGTCGCGCAGTGGCAGCACACACTCGACGTCAACCTGAGCGCCGCGTTTTACACCGCGCAGAGCGCTGGGCCCATCATGCGCGACGCGGGTGGCGGCGTGATCGTCAACATCGCGTCCATCGCCGGGCACAACATCCCGATCGCCAACCGCGCGCCCTACGTCGCCAGCAAGGCCGGGCTGATCGGCCTGACGCGCGAATGCGCGCGCGAGTTTGCCGCGTATAACATCCGGGTGAATGCCGTCTGTCCCGGCGTGATCGAAACCGAGATGACCGCCGAGCTGCGCAGCAACACCGCGCAAATGGCGAAGTGGCTGGAAGACATCCCGCAGAAGCGGCTCGGCACGCCGGACGACGTCGCGGGGCTGGTCCTGTTCCTGTGCTCGGACGGCGCAGCCTACCTGACCGGGCAGGCCATCAACGTGGACGGCGGCAAGGTGATGTTGTAAAAATCGTCCTGTGAGCGGCGCGCGCACGAGGTGTCTGGCGCACCCCGAACAGTGCGGCACAGGATCACAGGGATTAACGTCCCGTATTAAGAAAACATGCGCGCTCTGGCGCTCCTGGTATACTTGGAAGCCAATCGCCAAAGAAGCGGGGAAAAGAGAACGTTATGCCATCGTCGCCACTCGACATCAGCGAACAAGAGATACGCAAGCGCTGCGGTCCCTTGCTGGAAGGCGCGATTGAAGAAGCGACCCGGCTGCGGCACAACTATATTGGGGTCGAGCACCTGTTCAACGCCCTGACCCGTATTCCCGGCAGCACCGTGGCCCGCCTTCTGCTCGAAATGGGACTGGAACCGCGCGAGATCCGCAACCTGATCCGCCGCGAAGTAGGGGCCGGGGATGATGTCGTCTCCGAGACGCCGCCCCTCACGCCACGCGCGCACCGGGTTCTGGCTATGGCCGTCTATCTGGCCGACGATTCCGGGGACCGGTTCGTGACGGAGGAGCAGCTTTTGCTGGCGCTGCTGCAGGAAGGCGAAAGCCTGCCCGCGCGCGAGCTGCACAAGCTCAACGTCGATCTGACCGACTGGATCGAGCGCCTGCTGGATAAGATCGAAGACAACGACGGTGAGTTTGACGAGTTCCTGTTCGAAGAGCTGGATTCCGCGCTCGAACAGGCCGCCGATGATCCCGCCATCAGCGGGCACCGCATGCCGACGCCGCTGCTCGACAAGTACGGGCGCGACCTGACGGCGCAGGCCCGTGCGGGCAAGATCGGCCCGGCCATCGGGCGCGAGCGCGAGATCCGCATGGTGGCGCGCACGCTGACCCGCAGCAAAAAGAACAACCCGCTGCTGCTGGGCGATTCGGGCGTGGGCAAAACCGCCGTCATCGAAGGGCTGGCGTTCAACATCTCGGACGGCACCGCGCCGCGCTTCCTGCATGGCAAGCGCATCGTGCAGCTTGAGATCGGCACGCTGGTCGCCGGGACGAGCCTCCGCGGACAGTTCGAGGAGCGCATCGTCGGCATCGTGGACGAGGTCAAAAACGCGCCGGAAGTGATCCTGTTCATCGACGAGATCCATACCATCGTCGGTGCGGGCGACACCATCGACAGCAACCTGGACGCGGCCAACATCCTCAAACCGGCCCTGGCGCGCGGCGAGATCACCTGCATCGGCGCGACGACGTTCGAGGAATACCGCAAGGCCATCGCCAAAGACCCGGCCCTGGACCGGCGCTTCCGCACGATCGACATCGGGGAACAAAACGCCAGCGAGGCGCTGGAAGTGATCGAGCACGTCTACCAGCGCTACGAGCAGCACCACGGCGTGACCATCACGCCGGAGGCGCGCAGCGCGGCGGTGCGGCTTTCCGACCGCTACATGCGCGACCGGCGTCTGCCCGATAAAGCGCTCGACCTGCTCGACGAGGCCTGCGCGCGGCTGGTGATCCAGTCCAACAGCCCCGACCAGACGATGCTCGACATCAAGCCGGAGATCACGGCCCAGACGATCACCGAAGTGCTCAGCGAGTGGACCGGCATCCCGGTCAGCGAGCTGACCGCCAACGAGCGCCAGCGCTTCGCCACGATGAACGATGCCCTGCGGCTGCGCGTCGTGGGCCAGGACCACGCGATCGAGGTCATTTCCGACGCCGTGAAGACCAACCGCGCCGGGCTGGGCGATCCGCACCGTCCGGTGGGCGTGTTCCTGTTCCTGGGACCCAGCGGCGTGGGCAAAACGGAGCTGGCGAAAGCCCTGGCCGAGTTCCTGTTCAACGACGAAAACGCCATGATCCGGCTGGACATGTCCGAGTTTCACGGCGAGCACACCGTCGCGCGGCTGATCGGCGCGCCGCCCGGCTATAAGGGCATGGAACAGGGCGGCCAGCTTACCGAAGCGCTGCGGCGCAAGCCGTACAGCGTCGTGCTGCTGGACGAGGTCGAAAAGGCCGCGCCGGAAGTGTTCGACATCTTCTTGCAGGTGTTCGACGAGGGCCGCCTGACCGATTCGCAGGGCGCGACAATGGACGCCCGGCACGCAGTCTGGATCATGACCAGCAACATCGGCACGGGCGACGTCGGCAAGGGGCTGGGCTTCATGGCCTCGCCGGAAGACCTGCCCGACTACGATTTCCACCTGAAGAAGCACTTCCGGCCCGAATTTTTAAACCGGCTGGACGAAGTGGTCGTCTTCCACCCGCTGACCGAAGCGGCGCTGAACCAGATCCTCGATCTGCAAATGCTTGAGGTGGTGGAGCGGCTCCAGGCGCAAAACCTGACGCTGATACTGGACGACAGCGCCCGCACGCTGCTGCTGCACGAAGGCTACGACCCGGCCAACGGGGCGCGTCCGCTGCGCCGCGCGATCGAGCGGCTGCTGACCCGCCCGCTGAGCACGGCGATCCTGAGCGAAACGTTTGTGCCGGGCGATACGATCCGCGCGGTGTCGATCAGCGACCGGCTGGTGCTGGAACGCGAGGAAGCCACCGCCCACTACAGCACGCCCGAAAGCCACCCGGTCCGCGAGGACGTGGACGGCAGCGAGCCTGCGCGGGCGGAATAAGAACGAGATCGTAGGGTGGATTGATCGCCCTTTAACGTTTGACTTCGGAACCGTAAAAAGGCAGAGGACGGGCTGCAAACCCGCCCTACCAGGCTGTACCTTTACAATTCGGCGGTCCTGTCCCCTGCACAGGCTGGACCTTGCACTGGGGCGACCGCAACAGTGACAGCACACACACTCATTTATGTCTACGAACAACCTTCCACCCGTTCCACAGTCCGGTATTCCGCCTCTGGCCCTGCCCGTCGAGCAGGAACATAAACTGCTGTCGCGGCGGCGTAAAGCCGACCAGACCGATCCTTTCGCCAGCGATCCGAACGACGACGTGCGCCGCCTGGGGCGGCTGGCGCTGCGCCGGGACGTGCTGCACGCCTACGACTATCTGGCGATCGGGGATCTGTGCGCGCAGTTGTCGCTGGCCGAAGCGGACCGGCGCATGCGCGTATATTACGTGGGCAAGGCGATCCAGGCCTACCGGCGCGCGGCGGAGCTGGCAAACGGATCGACGGACCGTGAGCGCGCGCAAAAGGCGTTTGAAGCCTACGTGCAGTGGACGGTCCGCATGGCGCGCGCCGCACCTTCGCGCCGCAACATCTCCGTGGCGCTGTGGGCCGTGGCCGAAATGGAACAGGGCAGCCCGGTCGAGAACCTGAGCGACGAGGCGCAGCTTCTGGCGCTATGGTACGTCGCGCCGCCGCAAACCGACGAGGTGACGCCCACGCCCGATCGCACGCCCGCCCCCGATCCCGAAATGGCGACCGAGATGTACCCGGACATGATCGCCACCCGCAGCGAAGAGCCGCGCGAGATCGACTCGGAAGTGCTCTCGACCGGCGATCACGCCGCGCTCAGCGAAACCCGCTCCGACCGTTCCGAGGTGTTCCACGTCGAGGTGGAAGAAACGCAGGGCGCGCGCGGGCCAATGCCGGTTGCCGCGCCGCTGCCGATGCGTCACACGGACGAAGGCGACTTCGATTACGGGGACAAGATCGATGACCGCTACGAAGTCGCGCAGGTGCTGCGCGGCGGCATGGGCATCGTGTACCTGTGCTATGACCACGACGATCGCAAAGCGGTCGCCATCAAGACGTTCCAGGGCCGCTTCCTGACCAACGAAAACGCCGTCGCGCGCTTCACGCAGGAAGCGCTGACGTGGATCCGGCTCGAAAAGCACCGCCACATCGTGCAGGCGCGGCGCGTGCAGAAGTTCGCCGGGCGCCCGCATATCATTCTGGAGCACATCTCCGGCCCGGAAGGGCTGGGGCCCGATCTGCGAAGCTGGATCCGGCACAACCGCATCGACCTGCCCACCGCGCTGGAATTCGGGCTGCATATCGCGCTGGGCATGCAGCACGCCGTCCGGCTGGTGCCGGGACTGGTCCACCGCGACCTGAAGCCCGCCAATATCCTGGTGCGACACGACGGCATCGCCAAAGTCACCGACTTCGGGCTGGTGCGCTCGCTGGATCTGGAAGACATCCCGCCTGCCGAGGAATTCAACGGCGATTCGAGCCGCCTGACGCGCGACGGCGCGATCGTGGGCACGGCCCCCTATCTCTCGCCGGAACAGTGCCGCTCCGAAGTGGTCGATCTGCGCTCGGACATTTACGCGTTCGGCTGCGTGCTGTTCGAGATGCTCACGCGCCAGACGATCTTCGACGTGAAGCGCTTCCCCGATTGGGTCGATGCGCACCTGAACCAGCAGCCGGACTTCCCCGACACGCGCCTCGACATTCCCGACGACGTGCGCGCGCTGACGCTCAAGTGCCTGGAAAAAGATCCCGCCGACCGCCCGCAGACCTGGGGCGAGCTGGTGGATGTGCTCGCCGCGCAGTACGAAGCCATTACCGGCGCGCCGCCCGATATGGAACTCAGCGGCCCCGCGCTGGAACTGCGCGAATTGATGGACAAGGGCTACAGCTTGACCGAACTGGGCTACGCCGAAGAAGCACTGGTCGCCTATGACCGCGTGCTCGACCTGGAGCCGAAGTCCGCATGGGCGTGGGCGCGCAAAGGCCGCACGCTGCGCCTGCTGGGGCGCTACGACGAGGCATTGGGCAGCTACGACCGCGCGCTGGAACTCAATCCGCGCTTCGCGTGGGCGTGGACCGGCAAGGGGCAGGTGCTCGAACGGCTGAACCAGATCGAGCGGGCGCTGGCCGCGCATCAAACCGCGACCGAACTTCAGCCCGGCAACGTGTGGGCGTGGTACAACCAGGCCGAAGCGCTGCACGCCCTACGCGAGTACGACGCGGCGATGGCTGCGCTCGATCGCGCACTGGAAATCGACCCGAATCACGCCGAAAGCTGGGCCAAGCGCGGGCAGGTCCTGCGCGCCACGGAGCGCTTCCCCGAAGCGCTCAACGCCTATAACCGCGCCTTGGAACTCAACCCGCCCTATGCCTGGGCGTGGAACGGCAAGGGCCTGACGCTCAAAGCCATGCTGCGCCTGGACGAAGCGCTGGAAGCCTTCGAGCAGGCCGCGCGCCACCAGCCCGGCGAGGTGTGGCACTGGTACAATCAGGCCGAGATGCTGGTCGAGCTGAGCCGCTACCGGCAGGCGCTCGCCCCCGCCCAGCAGGCGACGCGCGTCGCGCCGCAGCACGCCTATTCGTGGGCCAAGCTGGGGCAGGTCTTCCGCTACCTGGAACGCTACGAGCCTGCGCTCGAAGCCTACGATCACGCGCTGGCGCTCAAGCCCGATTACGCCTGGGCGGTCAACGGGCGCGGCATCGTGCTGGAACGGCTGGCCCGCTATGAGGAGGCGCTGGAGATGTACCACCGCGCCGCCGAAATCGCCCCCGACGACGTGTGGCACTGGTACAACCAGGGCAACCTCCTGGTCCTGCAAGAACGTTACGCCGAGGCGATCCCCTTGCTGGAACGCGCGATCCAGGTCAACCCGGACCACGCGCGCAGTTGGGCGCGGCTGGGCAACACCTACCGCCACATGGACGAGCCGCAAAAGGCGCTCTCGTATCTGGCGCGGGCGGTGAAGCTCGATCCCGGTTATGCGTGGGCGTGGAACGAGCGCGGCGTCGCGCTGGAACTGTTGGGACGTTATAACGAGGCCGTCGAAGCCTATACGCGCGGCGCGATGGCCGAGCCGCAAAATCCGCTCTACTGGTACAACAAGGGCGATACGCTCGTATTCCTCAAGCGTCACGACGAGGCGCTCGAAGCGCTGCGCCGCGCCCTGGAAGTCGATCCGCGCTACGTGCGCGCCTGGGCCAAGCAGGGGCAGGCCATGCGCCGCATGGGCCGCTATGAAGAAGCGCTCGCCAACTACAGCCGCGCCGTGGAACTCTCGCCGGAATACGCGTGGGCCTGGAACGGGCGAGGGCTGGCGCTCAGCGCGTTGGGACGGCATGAAGAAGCGCTGGTGTGCTTCCGCCGGGCCGCTAATTTGCAACCGGACGACGTGTGGTTCTGGTATAACCAGGCCGACGAGCTGATCATCATGCACCGCTACGAGGACGCGCTCATGCCGTTGGAGCGCGCGCTGCGGCTCAACCGCGATCACGCCGAAAGCTGGGCCAAACATGGGCAGGCGCTGCGCCGTCTGGGACGTTACAAAGAGAGCGTCGCCGCCTACGATCAGGCGCTCAAGCTGGAGCCGCATTACGCCTGGGCCTGGAACGGGCGCGGGCTGGCGCTGGAAGCGATGGACCGGCGCGAGGAAGCGCTGAGCAGCTACGAGCGCGCCGCCGAGGAAGATCCCACCAGTGTGTGGTACTGGATCAACCAGATCGAGCCGCTGCTGGCGTTGGGACGGCGCGACGATGCGCTGGACGCCATCGACCGCGCGCTGGAAATCGACCCGACCAACGACGCAGCCTGGGCCCGCAAGGGGCAGGTGCTGCGGCGCATGGACCGTCACGAGGACGCGCTGAAAGCCTACCAGCAGGCGCTGGCGATTTCCGCCGATTACGCCTGGGCCTGGAACGGGCTGGGGTTGGCGATGGCCGCGCTGGAACGCTGGGACGAGGCGCTGTCCTGCTACGACGAGGCGACGCGCATCGCGCCCAATGACGCGTGGTTCTGGCACAACCGGGGCGAAGCGCTGATGCAGCTTCAGCGCTGGGAAGACGCCGTGCGCGCCTTCAGCAAGGCCCTGGAAATCGATCCGTCGCACAAGCCCTCGCGGGACAAGCGGACGGAAGCGCGCCAGCACCTCAACGACGACGGCGACTAGAAACCGGAGGAACCGAGCGGATGGAAGAAATCATTATTGCCGTGATGAGCGGTCCGCAAGATGGCGCGGTGCTGCCCTTCGAGACGTTAACCACGCCCGGCGAGCCGACTGAAATTTCGATTGGGCGGCGTGAAGGCTGCGACGTCTGCCTGAGCTACGACAGCCAGGTCTCGCGCGAGCACGCCATGCTGGCCTACGATGGCGATCATTTTTGGCTGGAAGATCTGCGCAGCACGAACGGCACCTACGTACGCGGCGAAAAAATCAGCGGGCGCGTCGAGGTGATGCCGGGCGAGCTGTTCCGCATCGGGCGGACGTGGCTGCGCGTGGAACCCATCGCCAGCTTCATCTCGCCGTCCCTAGGCGACGACGATCTGCCGTTTTAGCCACATTCCACACCGTTTTCTAAGCACGACAAAAAAGGGACGTCCGGTGGCGTCCCTTTTTATATATTTCTGGGCGGCAGCCCTACGGCAGCGCGGGCAGGATGCGCGTAGGATCAGGGGAGGGGCGCTGCGTCGGCGTGCGCGATGGCGTCGGCGTCCTGGTGGGGCGCGGAGTCACCGTCGCGGACGGTGTGGCGGTCGCGGTGCGCGTCACCGTAGGCGTTCGCGTCAGCGTAGCGGTATCCGTCGGCGTGGCTGTATATGTCGGTGTGGACGTGTACGTCAGGGTGACGGTCGGCGTATCGCTCGGCGTGGGGGTATCGCTGGGCATATGCGTCAGCGTTGGCGTGACGGGCGTATCCGTCGGCGCGGGCGTGTCCGTGATCGTCGGGCGCGGCGTAGTGGAGGGTTCGGGCGTCTCGGACGGTTCGGGCGTCGTCGTCAGCGTATCCGTCGCGCTCGGTTCCGGCGAGGCGGTCAGCGTAGCGGTGGACGTTGCGATATCGGTCGGCGAGGGCGTCTCCGAAGGCGTTTCGGATGCCGTCACGGTCAGACTGGGCGTGACGGTCAGCGTGGGCGTCAGCGTCTCGGTAGGCCGCGCGGCCTCGGTTTGCGTGGCAAACTCCGACTGACGCGTGGCTTCCAAATTCAGCGCGAGCGTCGCCGTTGGGCCGGACGATCCGCCGCCCTCGTCCTCGTCGCCCGCATCAAACGCGCCCAAAAACGCCGCCGCGCCCAGCGCCGCGACGATCAGCAGTGCCGCGACCAGTCCCACCACCGGGACGAACCGCGACGCGCTGGGCTGCGCGACGGGAGCCATCTCGATCGGGCTGTTCGCCGCCACCCACCCTGCGATCAGCAGCGCGGGCAGCGTATACCGCGCCTGCATGTCGATCTGCACCAGACCCTTATAGTCCAGGCTGCGCAGCGCGGCGGCCAGCTGCGTCGTATTGGGCGTATAGCCGTGCGCGGTCGCCCAGGTATGCAGATCCTCCAGGGTCGCGCCCGCGCCGGGATATTCCTCGTTCAGCGCGACCAGCGCCGTCAGCGCCAGCCGCTCGTTTTGCGCCATCTCCTGCCACAGCGGCTCGAAAATCTCGCTCGACTGTTCCAGCGCGGCGTCCTGTACCGCGATCAGGTCGTGCTCGGTGATCGGGCCGTTGTGGTTGCGCTCCTCAGAACGCCGGAACAGCAGGCGGCAGATCGAGTGCAGCAGGAACGGGTGGCCGCCCGCCAGCGCCAGGATGTCCGCCACCACGCCCTCGTCGTAGCGCGCGACGCCTTCGAGCGGCTGCTGGACCAGCACCGCCGCATCCTCGCGTGAAAGCTCGCTGAGGCGCGTATGCAGCACCGGATCGCTCAGCAGCGTCGTCGCCAGCGCCTGATCCTCGTACGCCGCATCGACCGAAACGACCAGCTCGATGCGCGGGTGCGTGATCATCAGCCCGCCCAGGAAATCCCAGATGTCGCCGGGCACCGCGCCGTGCTGAATCGCCGGGAACAGCAGGTGCGCGTCATCCAGCGCCAGGATCAGCGTGCGCCCGCGCAGGGCCGTAACCGCGATGGTCAGGTAATCCGACTCGAACCAATCCCGGATCGAGGGCAGTTCCTCGCCCGGGTCCACCTCCGGCGGCCACTCCGGCAGGCGGTACGTGCTGGACCCCGCCAGATCGAGCGCGAGGCGGATGTCCTCGGTCATCGCCAGAATCAGCGATTCCTCGTCCGCCAGCGAGGCGTTCCCCAGGGCCACCAGACACACCACGTACCGCTCGTCGAGCTGCCCGGCCAACTGGTAGAGCACCGACGTTTTGCCCAGGCCGCGCCGCCCGATCAGCGCCAGCGCCCGCCCAAACGCCGCCCCGGCCAGATTCTGCCGGAAAAACGTGAACGTCTCCGCACGGTTGACGAAGTAAGCCGGGTGTTCGGTCGGGTTGAGCGGATTATACGGGTTGGGGATGGCGGTCATAGCCTGATCCTGGCGTGCTGGTTGGGTATTTATTAACGTGTAGTGTACCGCCATGAGCCAGCGCGCGGCAAGTTGCGGGGGGATACCGCACAGTTGGGAAACAGCGGAAATAGGGAAAAACTGCCGCCGCGAAATGCTGCTGCCGCCTGCGGCCCTATATGGTCTACGAATGGACCGGGCCAGGATCGTATAATCTCTTAAAGCACTCCACCATCGCATCGTGAAGGACTGTCAAAAGGATATTCTATGAGCAAGGCTATAGACTTAACGACAAATGACTTTATCGCGCTCGAAGCGCAGTATGGCGCGCATAACTATAAACCGCTCGAAGTCGTGCTCAGCGAAGGTCAGGGCGTGTGGGTCTGGGATGTGGAAGGCAACCGTTACATGGACTGCCTGAGCGCCTACAGCGCCGTGAACCAGGGCCACGCCCACCCGCGCATCCGCGCCGCGCTAATCGAGCAGGCGGGCCGTCTGCCGCTGACCAGCCGCGCGTTTCACAACGACCAGCTCGGCCCGTTTTACCAGCAGGTCTGCGATCTGACCGGCTTCGAGATGATGCTGCCCATGAACACTGGCGCGGAAGCGGTCGAAACGGCGCTGAAGGCGGCGCGCAAGTGGGGGTACACGGTCAAGGGCGTGCCGGACGGGCAGGCGGAGATCATCGCGTGCGCGGGCAACTTCGCCGGGCGCACGATCTCGATCGTCAGCTTCAGCACGGAAGAACAATATCGCGCGGGCTTCGGCCCGTTTACGCCCGGCTTCTCCGTGATCCCCTACGGCGATGCGGCGGCGCTGGAAGCAGCTATCACGCCTAACACGGTTGCGTTCATTGTCGAGCCGATCCAGGGCGAAGGCGGCGTGATCGTGCCGCCGGATGGCTATCTGCGGCAGGTGCGCGAGATCTGCACGCGGCACAACGTGCTGTTCGTCGCGGACGAGATCCAGACCGGGCTGGGGCGCACCGGCAAACTGTTCGCCTGCGATCACGAGGACGTCCGGCCCGACATGGTGACCATCGGCAAGGCGCTCTCCGGCGGCTACTACCCGATCTCGGCGGTGCTCTCCAGCCGGGAAGTGCTCGGCGTGTTCAATCCCGGCGACCACGGCAGCACCTTCGGCGGCAACCCGCTGGCCGCGGCGGTCGGACGTGCCGCGCTCGACGTGCTGGTCGAGGAGGGCATGGTCGAAAACGCGGCGGTGATGGGCCAGTACTTCCAGGAACAGCTCGCGGAGATCAACAGTCCGCACGTGCGCGAGGTGCGCGGGCGCGGTCTGATGATCGGCGTGGAACTCAAGCCGGAGGCGGGCGGCGCGCGGCGCTTCTGCGAAGCGTTGATGCACGAGGGCGTGCTGGCGAAAGAAACGCACGCCAACATCATCCGCTTCGCCCCGCCGCTGATGATCACGCAGGACGAGATCGACTGGGCGCTGGACCGCATTCGCCCAGTGCTGCGCATGAAGTAGCGATCCCGTTCCTCATAGCTGGAAGAAAACGACAGGGGCCGCGTGTGATGCGCGGCCCCTGTTTTCAGAAGCGTTCCCCGTTTACCGCTTCCAGTTGATCAACCGTCGGATGCGGCTACGGGCCAGTGAATCCACCCGAATCGCCGCCGCTGTCCGGCCCATGCGTCGCGACCAGATAGTCGATCACGGCCTGACGTTCAGCGTCATTAAGCTGCGCACCGTAGGAAATCATGCGATCCACGGTCACCGCCCATTCTTCGGCGGTCTTGGACGCGTTGTCGATGCGCTCCGCCGTGTGGCAGGTGGTGCAGCGCTCCTGAACCAGGGCTTCGCCGTCCAAACCGGACGTATCCGCACTGGTCTCGGTCGCCGCCGCTTCCTGCGTCGCCATGCCGTCGGTCGCCGCTTCCGTCGCGGAGGGCGTCATTGCGCCCGAATCAGACAGGCCGAGCTTCAGCGCCAGCAGCACGGGAGTTTCGCCCATACCGGCGGGCCACACGATCGTGTCACCCACCACGGCGGGCCAGCCGTTGATCCCGGCGGGCGCCTGATAGGACCACACTTCATCGCCCGAACTCCGGTCGTAGGCGTAGATCATGCCGTCCATCGTGGCGGTAAAGACGAGGTCGTTGACCACGGTCGCCGCGCCGATATTCATCGTCGAGTAGCTCTTGTCCCACAGGACCGCGCCCGTATTCACGTCGATCGCCACCAGCTCGCCCGTGGCTTTGCTGAGATCGAAGGACGCACCGTCCAGCGCGGTCGCGCTGTAGTTCACCGGCATATTGACCACCGGCACGTACAGCACGCCGTCGGCCATCGCCATCGGCGTTTCGACGCCGCCCAGCGGGCCGGGCCCAACTTCGATCGTCTGGCCTTCGGGCACTTCCAGCACGTCGTCATTCTTGTGCGTGCCCACAGCTACGTTCCACAGCAGTTCGCCCGTGGTGCGGTCCATCGCGTAGACGCGCCCGAGCTTACCGGACGTGAACACGACGCTGCGTTCTTCGCCGTTGATCGTCGCCGTGCCCAGAATGGGCGAAATCTGGAGGTCCAGGTCGAACAGGTCGTGCGGGCGCACCTGGTTGTACCACGTCAACGAGCCGGACGCGGCATCCAGGGCCACCAGGGAGTTCGAGTAAAGGTTGTCGCCGGGACGGCTACTGCCGTTGGGGAATTCTTCCGTGCCGGGCCAGGGGGCGGGGTTCGCCACACTGAAGTAGATCTGGCCGGTGTCCTGATCGATGGCGGGCGGATACCACGCGCCGCCGCCGCTGTTGATGTCCGGGTTGCCCCACAGATCCTCAGAATCGACCGTGTCCCAGCCCCAAACGATCTCGCCGGTCTCCTGGTTCAGCGCGTAGAGAATGCCGCCGACGCCGCCGGAGTAGAAGTTATCGCTGGCGCTGCCGGGCACGGTGCTCAGATAGACCATGCCGTTCCACACCAACGGCTGAATCGTGACGCCTTCCGAGTCGTTCTGCGTGCGGACGGTGGTCGACCAGACGGTCGAGCCGTCGCTGGTGCTCAACGCGACGACCGAATCCGGCAGGACGGCGAACACCTTATCATAGCCGACCGCCACGCCGTTCGGCCCGATGTTCGGGACGTTCAGCTCGGTCCGCCAGATCTCGCTGCCCTCGTCCATGCTCACGGCGTAAACGTTGCTCGACAGATCCTGGAAGTACACGATGCCATCCAGCACCACCGGATTCGTCGCTGCTGCGCCGTAATCCGATCCGCCGTTGATCGCGTAGGTCCAGGCCTGGCCCAGCGTAGCCACGTTCGACGCGTTGATGTCCGAGCCGGTGGACGCGCGGGTATTGGAGTAGTCATAGTTGGGCAGCGCCCAACCGGTCAGATTGGCGGCAACATCCGGCGGAACCGGATCGTCGCCTTGAGCGGCGATGCGCTGCGGCACGACACCTGCGGCCACCAGCGCCACAACTAACAGTAAAACGGCAGTAACTTTTGTGCGGGGAGTAAACACGAACTTAAGCCTCCTTGTGCTTCATTCCACAACGTTCGAACGTTTGCGTCAAACGGGGAGGGCGCAAACACGAGTATGTGACAGGATATCCGCTTGTGAACGACTGAGTGGTTTGCAGCATGGATGCAGTGGTTGTGTTTGCGGAAGCCGGAGATGCGCGAGGACTTCCAATATTTATTTTAATGTTAGCCGTTTTAATGTGGCAAAGATTCAGCCAGTTTTCCGATCTAAAAGGGCTGGCATAACACCGAAGAGGAGTTCGAACGGAATGAAAAACGGCGGGGCGCATGCACCGGGCACCGCCCCGCCGGGTAAATCGGGGACTGCAACGAGGCGGCGCTACGCCGTCACGCCGGGAAGCTCCGGCACCAGCGGCGCGTAGAGCCACCCGTTGAACAGGTCGGTCAGGTCCTGGCCGCTCACGTCCTCAGCCACGGCGATGAAGTCCTCAATGGTCGCGTTGCCGTACTCGTACTGCTCGTAGTAGCTGCGCAGGATCGAGAAGAACGTGTCATCGCCTACGGCCAGCCGCAGCGCGTGCAGCACCAGCGCGCCGCGATAGTACACACCCACATTGAACAGGTCATCTGGCGCTGCCGCGCCCGGCGCGGCCCAGATCAGGAGCGGTGAGTCGATATACTGCGTATAGGAGGACTCGACGCCCAGCGTCGTTGCCAGCGTCCACAGGTCTTCCGGCCCAATCGCTACCTGCTCGAAATTGAACAGTGACAGGAGTTCGATCATCTCGTCGCGCGTGATGTCCTGGGCGGGCATCTGCGCGATCATCGATTCCACCTCGCCCGATGGCTGATCGACCAGCAGCAGCCGGGCCAGCGCCACCACATCCTCGGCGGGCAGGGTGAAATCGGCGGGCTTGTCGTTCAACAGATCGAGCAGCCCCTGCTTGGTCACCCGATAGTCCAACGCGCCCTGCGGTTCCGCTGCTGCCTGG
This sequence comes from Aggregatilinea sp., assembly GCF_036822615.1. Classification (NCBI taxonomy): domain Bacteria; kingdom Bacillati; phylum Chloroflexota; class Anaerolineae; order Aggregatilineales; family Aggregatilineaceae; genus Aggregatilinea; species Aggregatilinea sp. The sequence goes on from NZ_DAISHJ010000017.1 coordinate 63,852, forward strand.
AACTGCTGGATCGCGTCATAAACGTTCGCCACGATGTTATCCATGGCGGGCTTCCCTGCGATATGCTCGCCCCACAGCCACGACGCATACGTGGCGAACCCTTCGTTCAGCCAGATATCTTCCCACTTCGCCAGACTGACGCTGTCACCGAACCACTGGTGCGCCAGCTCGTGCGCCGCCGCCTCGTCCACGTCGCCGCTGGTGACCCAGCTCCGCGCGAACAGGGTCAGCGTCTGCGTTTCCAGCGCGAAATCGAGGCTGGTATCCGCGACATACACGCCGTACGCCTCAAACGGGTATGGCCCAAAGATGCTCTCGTAGAACGCGATCATGTCCGGCGTCCGCGCGAACGCCTGTGCGCCCTGATCGGCCAGATCGACCGGGAAGTAGTTGCGGATCGGCAGCCCGTTGGGGCCTTCCTGCTCCTGAACGGCAAACTGGTCGATGCCGACCGTCACGAGGTAGCTCGCCACGGGATACTCGGTTTCCCACACGTAAGTCGTCGTGTCGTCGCCGTTATCGATCTGTTCTGTCAACAGGCCGTTGGCCGCCACCACGTAGGGATTGGGTACGGTGATGCGGAAGGTATAGGTCGCCTTATCGAGCGGGTGGTTGTTGACCGGATACCAGCCCTGCGCGCCGGACGGCTCGCTGGCGACCAGCACGCCGTCGCCAAAGTTCTGCCAGCCGAGCGCCACCGGGATCGCGTCGGACGTGACGGTTTCCGCCTCGCCCGCGTAGGTTGTGGTCAGCGTGAAGTCCTCGCCTGCGGCCAGCGGCTCGGCGGGATGAATCACCAGTTCCGTGCCGTCGCGCTCGTAGTCAACCGGCTCGCCATCCAGCAGCAGCGACTCGATCGTGAAGCCCTGAAAGTCCAGGTTGAAGCTGTCGAGATCCTCGGTCGCCTGGGCGTCCATCGTGACGGTGCCGGCGAGATCGTTTCCTTGCAGCTCGGTCGAGAGGTCGATGGTGTAGTGCAGCGCATCGTAGCCGCTGTTACCCAGCGCCGGGTAGTAACTGTCCCCCAGACCGCTGCGATCCGGGTCCGGTCCCTGGGCGTTCGCCACGCCGGGAACGAGCAGCGCGACGATCAAAATCAATACGAGTTTTCGGTACATTCGCGGGGTCCTCCACTCTTGAACGGGTAACTCCTTACCGGAATATACGTATCCAGTGGAGGAAATGCGCAGTACGCTTGCCCGACGGTGGGATGCGATGGGGGCACACAAATGGTGCAGGGGCGTATGGTCATACGCCCCTACCGGCACGATACAGTATGTTTCCGTAGGGGCAATTCATGAATTGCCCCTACCAAGCGGGTTGCAACCCGCCCTTACAAAACGCCTTGGTCGCGGTCGGAAACCCCGGCTACTCGTCTTCGTCTTCGGGCTCGCCCGCCTCGCCATACTTCTTCTTTTTGCGCAGCCACTGGACCGGATCTTCCAGCGTGCGGCGCGCGGCTTCGGCCAGGGACGCCGCGAACGTCTCGTAATCGTCCAGCGCAAACGCGAGCGCCTCGCCATCCACCTCGAAGCGCACCAATCCCGACGCGCCCGGCTGGTCCAGCCGCCGCACCGCCGCGATCTTCTGCACCTGCTCCAGCGGGATCGCGCGCATCACCGCCGTGCCGTCCAGCACGACGAGATGCGAAGGCGTCAGGTAGAGGCTGCGCAGCGCTTCCAGCACCCACGCGCCGAGCATATCCTGCGCGGCAGGCGCGGCGGTCAGCGGCCCCGCGTGGATGTAGGGACGGCGGCGGCGGTACGCGGTCACCTGCTCCGGCGTGGCGATCTCCTTCAGCGCGCGGACCAGCGATTCCATCTGCGCGCGGGGCAAGCGCAGCACCAGCCGCGTCCAGACCCCGTCCTGCTCGACGTGCAGCCAGATCTCGTTCATGCCCGCCGAATACTTCTTCGGACGCCCGAACCAGCGCAGGTCCGCGGGCGCGAAGACGGCACGCGGCGGCGCGTTCTGATTTAGCGGGTGCAAAACCACCCGTGACGGGCTGAGCGCGATCACGAACTGGGCGCGCCGGGTGCGCGCCCCATTGATCGCCTCGACCGAGGCGCGCCCCGCGCCCGTGTACACGCACGTGCAGCCCGGATCGTCCCGCCGGAGCCGCTCGATCACGGCGCGCGCCGCGTTCTGGCGGCGGCCTTCACGCACCGCCGCGACCACGCCCCATCCCACCGTCGCGCCTATCGTGCCAAGGATCACAACCGACATGCGATGTCCCTTCTCAGTCCGCGCTGGCCGAGGTCACCACGACCGCGCGCGCGGGCGCGCGCTTGCGCCAGTTGGCGGCGACGATCCCGGCCAGGATCAGCACCGCGCCCACGACGATCTTCCAATCGACCGTCTCGTCGAGGAAGATCGCGCCCAATGTCAGGCCGATGGGCGGCATCAGGTAGGTCACCAGCGTGGTACGCGTCGCGCCCCACTCGGAGATCAGGTGATAGTAGAGGAAATAGGCGACGACGGTATTCACCAGCGCCAGCGTCAGCATCGCCAGGATCGTCTGCGCGCTGAGGTGACTCACGTCCGGCAGCGGGTGCACTGTCAGCAGCGTGACCGTCACGATCGCCAGCGCACCCACGATCTGCGACCCACCTGCGACGGTAATCGGCTCCACGCCGCGCAGGAAGCGGCGAATGACGACCGCCGAAAGCGCATAACTCGCAGCGGCGGCCAGCACCGCCAGCTGGCCGATCAACGGGTTGGGGCTGCTCGAATCGGCGTTGCGGCTGGCGAGGATCGCCACTCCCGCGAACCCGGCCAGCAGGCCGACCAGTTTCTGCGGGTTGATGCGCTCGTCCGCGAGCACGGCATGCGCGATCACCAGCGTAAACAGCGGCTGCGTGGCGTTGAGGACCGTCGCCAGCCCGCTGTCGATATCCTTTTCACCCCAGGTGATCAGCGAAAACGGCACGGCGGTATTCATCACGCCGACGAAAATCAGCGCGGCGAGTTCGCGGCGGTTGCGCGGGAAGCGGCGGTGGGTCGCCAGCATGAACACGGTCATAAATGCGGCGGCAAGACCCAGCCGCACCGCGACCAACGGCAGCGGCGTCAGGTCATCCACCGCGACTTTGATCAGCAGGAATGACGATCCCCAGATCACGCCCAACAGGCCGAACAGACTCCAGTTCTTCATGTCGTCGGGTACTCCCAGCACCTCATACATACAAAAAAACGCCCTGCCAATGGCAGAGCGTTTGCCAGGCACGAAATCCTATTCCACTATCCGCCGGTCGTAACAGGCGCTTCCTCGATCACGATGTCGGGGAAGAACTGGCGGATAGTTCCGGCAATCCAGCCGTGTAAGGTATGCAGCGAGAGCGGGCAGCCTTCGCACGCGCCGCCGAACTCCACCTGCGCCACTTTACCATCGAACGCGATCAGTTTGACCGATCCGCCGTGATAAAACTCGATATAGGATGAGAGGTTCTCGATCAGGCTTGCCAACCGTTCCTCGACGGGAACATTTGGGTCAGCGCCCGGCGTTACCGGAAGTTCTGTGCTCATTGAAGCGGCCTCCTGCCTGTGATGCCTCATATCCCTATCTTATCACCCGTTTCCGGGCTTGAAAAGCAGGGCAAGACGTCCGCCCTATGCCGGCCAGTCGCCCCCGATGAAGCTGACACCGAGCGCATCCGGCCCGGTGTGCACGCCCAACACAGGCGCAGTGGGGACCTTTTCCAGCGTCACGCAGTCGAAATGCTGTGCCAGCTCCGCGTTGAGTTGTTCCGCCAGTGTCGGATCGTCGCCATAAAGCGAGATCGCGCGCAGCTTGTTACCTTCGCCCACCGCCTCAGCGATGTAGCTCACGAACTGATCGATGGCCTTGCTCATGCTGCGTGCGCGGCCCTTCGAGATGTACGTGCCCGCCGTTTCGCCCTCTTTGCTGACGGTGATGATCGGCTTGATATGCAGCACCTGCCCGATCTGGTAGCGCACGGAGCCGATGCGCCCGCCACGATGCAGGTACGTCAGATCCCCGACCGTGAAAAACAGATCGGCCTGCTCGTGCGTCGCCTTGAGCAGCGGCAGAATCGCATCGATTCTGTACCCTTTTTGCGCGGCACGCGCCGCGGTGATCACCTGGAGTCCCTGCGCGGACGACAGCGTGCCCGTTCCCCACACCGTCACCGCGCCGGGAGGCATCTGCTTGGCGGCCATGCGCGCCACGTTGGCCGTACCGCTCAGTCCTTCGCTGATATGGATCGACAACACCGGGACTTTTTGTTCCAGCAAACGGGTATAAATCTCGACGAAATCGTTCGCGGTCGGCTGCGTCGTGGTGGGATGCACGCCACCGTGCGCCAGTCGATCATAAAACTCAGCGTGTGTGATGTCGATTCCGCTGCGGAAAATCTCGTCGCCAAACAGGATCTTCAGGGGGGCCACTTGAATGCCATACTGCTCGAACCAGGCGGGCGGTATATCGCAGGCAGCATCCGTCACAATAGCTGGGGGGATATCGAGAAAATCCAGAGGTGCGGTCACGTGTTACTCCTGATCTAAAGCGGTGGCCGTCCCTGGTTCGTTGGGTAGCCACGTAAACGGGCGGAAGGCAGTGCGAAAGCCCCGGCGCATTTACCGGAAGCCTTCGCAAAATATTCAGTCAAATTGTAACGTGTAAGAGGGGAATGAGCGATGCGCCGCCAGACAGCTTACTTTGCCGCTGGCGTCACCGTCGAAGTGACTGCTTCCGTCGCGTCCGCCGTCGCGTCAGGCGCATCCAGCCATTCCAGCGATCTCAGCAGCGGCACGGCCACGATCTCGTCCATGCGCGCCAGGCTGTCCGCATCCACATCGACCAGCACGACGACCGCCCAATCGTCAGCGTCCAACTGGAGCATCGTGATGATCGACAGCAGGCCCGCCGACTCAATCTGATAGCGTGCCGCCGGGAAAGCCAGCGTGGTGTCCGGCTCGATCTCGTCCGCATCCACGCCAACCACCAGGGCCAGCGCTTCGACCGGGGTGCGGCTTTCGTGCAGATCCAGCAGCTCGTTGTTTCCCCGCAGCACGGCGATGGCGGGCGCGGTCGGGATGCCGTAGCCGACATCATCCGGATTCGAATAAAACAGCAGCGAGCCGTACGCTTCGTCCGCTGCATCCTGCTCCCAGCCGACTGGCGCGTTGAAGGCCAGCCCGAGCGTTTCGCTCTCGAAGCGCTCCAACTTCACCTGGATCGGGGTTGCGGTGGGCGTCCACCCCGGCGACGAGGTCATCGGGATCGGCGTGCGGGTTGGCGGCAGGGCGCTAGGGGTCAGTGTGGGCGAAGGCGTCAGTGTCGGCGTGCTGGGACTGGCCTCAGCCGTTGCGTCAGACGCATCGAATAGTTCCAGGGAGTGCAGCAGCGGCACCCCCACGATCTCGTCCAGGTACGCCATGTTGTTGGGATCGGGGGTAAGCAGCATAACGAGCACCCAATCGTCCGGTCCCAATTGGATCACGGTGGCGATTAACGCCATGTCCGTTTCATCTATTTCGTACCGAGCCGCCGGAAAGTCTAACGCTCCATACGGCTCGATTTGATCCTCATCGACTTCAACGATCAACGCCAGCGCTTCGACCGGCGTGCGGCTCTCGTGCAGATCCAGCAGTTCGTTGTTTCCACGCAGCACGACAATGGCAGGTGCGGACCATATACCCGATACGGCATCTTCTGGACTGGAATAAAATACTGCCGAGACATATTGTTCATTTAGCGTGCCCTGAGTCCAGCCGGATGGCACGTCGAAGGCGAGGCCAAGCACACCATCTTCGTAGCGCTCCAGATTCACCGTGATAGGAGTTGGGCTAAACATGGGCGTCAGCGTGAGAGATGGCGTCGGTGTGGGGGTCAGCGTCAGCGTAGGTGACGGGGTGAGCGTGGGTGGAGGCGGCGTCGGGGTTGGCTCCGGGCGGTAGTCCGAGACCACCAGCGACTCCAGCAGCGGATCGAGCACATCCTCAACCTTCGCCTCGAAGTCATCGGCGGGGAAACTAGCCGACACGATCAGCCACGAGCCGTCGTCCAGCACCAGGAAGGTTATCGCGCCGCGTGGATCGTCCTCGCCGGTGATCAGCTGTGCGCCGGGCAAGTCCAGGGCGTCATACAGCTCGACCTCGCCGCCGAGATCGTCCGCGACGATCTGCGCCGCCGCCAGCGGATCGTCTTCTTCGGCAGGGATGCCCCACTGGGTCACGAAGTAGGACTCAACATCCCGGTAAAAATAGATTTCCGCGCTGCCATCTGTCATGTACAGCGTGTTCCACGAAAGCTCGTAGGGCAGCCGCCACCCATCCGGCACGTCGAACGACACGCCAAACGCCACATTGATGTAGTGGTTGATCCCTGTGACCTGCGCGCCTGCGGTTTGGGTCGCGCGGATGACCGCGAACGTCGCCGTCTCGCCCAAATTGGGCGTGCGGGTGGGCGTCAGCGACGGCGTGGCCGTCGGCGTAGCTGTCGGCGTGGGCGTGTAAAACGGGTCGAACGTGGGCGTTACGATGACGATGGGCACGGGCGTCACCGGCACGGGCGTCCACGTCGCCTTCAATCCGGGCTGCTGATCGAACACCTCGACCGACTGAATGATGGGGCGCATGATCGCGTTTTCGATCTGCTGCACGTCCGCATCGGTAGCGCCGGGCACCCCGATCCCAACGAGCAGCCAATCGTCAGCCCCCAGCATGACGCAGTAGATCAGCCTCAGTGAATCACCCGGCGTGTACTGGTACCCCCGCGCAACGCGATGCGTCACGTCCAGCCCGTCATACAGCTCGATCGTGGTCAGGGCGTACTCCACCGCCAGATACTCTTCGGGATATTCCGGCGCCAGGTCGGTGTTCCAAATGCGCGCCACGCCCAATATAGGCGCAAGCTCGCGCTCACGATAGGCATCGTCAGGATCGGCAAAAAACAAATCGCCCTGATCGTTCGGCCTGCTCGATCCCTGGTCAAGCCGCAGCCAGTTCTCAGGCGCCTGATAGCGCAGCCCGGCGGGCTGGTTTTCCACGACGGAAAACGTCACCGCGTCGAGGTTCAGTTCCAGCAGAGTCTGCGTAGGCAGCGGCGATAGGGTCGGGACGGTAGGGGTCGGCGTCATGAAGTCCAGCATTCGATCGATTGCCAGCGAGTCCAGCAGCGGCTGAAGCGCATATTCGCGCTCCGCATCAAACCCGTCCGCCGGGAAGCTGCCCGAGACGATCAACCACGTGCCGTCATCCAACGCGATCAGCACCACCACTCCGCGCGGATCGCCGGACTGGCCGACGACCTGGGCCGCGGGCCACTTCAGGTTGTCGAGCACCTGCACGAAGCCGCCGCCGTTTTTGAGCGCAACGATGAGCGCGGCCTGGGTAGGCGAGTCCACCGCCGCCGGAATGCCCCAGCGCGCCTCAAAATACGCGTCATCGCCCCGGTAGAGGTACATGGAGCCGTAACCGTTGGTCAGGTACAGCGTATTGTTCCCCTGTGCGGCAGGCCAGGACCAGCCACCCGGCACATCGAATGCCAGACCAAACGCGCTGTCCTCGTAGCGCCCGCCGGACGTTGCAGGAACGGCGGTCACTGCCGTCCCGCCGAGATCGGGCGTGCGCATCGGCGTCACCGGAGCGAGCGTGGAAGACGCGAGCGCCTGGGCGGTTGCCGCCTGGATGATCGCCGTCGCGGTCGCAGGGAGGTTTACAGTCCCTGGCGGCGTGGCGCTGGTCCCAGGCGGCGTCCAGGTCACGCTGGGACGCGGAGTCGGCGCGGAAGACGTTGCCGTGGGCGGCAGCGTGGGCAGCGATGACGTTGGGGAAGGCTGCATCGCCACGTAAGTGGGCGTCGGTAGGCTCGTCCCCTCGGGAAGCGTCGGAGAAGGCGCTACCGCCGAGGGCGTCGGTGTCAGAGGCAGGGCGGTGAGGGTGGGCGTCAGCGTCGGCTGCACGGGCTTTTCGAGAATCGTGAGCGAATCGACCACCCGCGCGAAGATCGTTGACTCGAACTGCTCGAACATCGCGCTGGGCGCAACTCCGCCGATGATAATCCACTCCTCGCCGTATTCGATCAGAATATAATGCGCGCCGATGCCCTGGTTCTGGCCCACGGCTTCCCAGGCAGGCTGATCGAAACGATCCGTAGGCGTGACCTCGACCTCGATCCCGTACAGCAGGCTGCGCAGCGCTTCTTCGGGATCGGCGCTGGCCGGAATCACTGTCTGGCTCAGCTCACCCGGGATGCCGCGCACGAATACGATGAACATCTCGGGATCGTCCCCGTCTGGGCTGCCCACCGCCGAATAGTCGGTGGCGCGCTCCGGCATTCTCCAGCCCACCGGATAATCAAAAATCAGCCCGAAGTCCTCCAGCACAAACAGCCGGAAAGATACCGGCGTAGGCGTCGCCGTGATCGCCTCCAGCGTCATCGTCGCTTGCAGCGTGCCCGCATAGGCGGTCGCCGTGTTGAACGGCGAGGGGGTCGCGGTGAGTGGCTGCGGAGCGAGCGTCTCGGTCACGGAGGGCAGTCCCAGCGGCGGCGGCGTGAGACTCGACGTCGGCGGTAGCATAAGCGTCTGGGTCGGCGTGACGATGACGATCTCGGTGATCACCAGCGGCGTAGACGTAGGCGGCACGGTGTAGGTCGGGTAGGGCGTATAGGTGGGATAGGGTGTAAACGACGCGGTCGGCGTAAAAGTCGGTGTCGCGGTACTCGTCGGCTGCGCGGTGAGTGTCCCCGCGACGGCCTGCGCGATCAGCGTCTCGATGTGTGCCGTCGCCGTGCCGTTCGGCGTCGAGGAAATCACCGCGATCGGCGTCGATGTGGGCCGCGTCGCGCTCGGCGTGATCGATGGGCTGGCGGTATAGGTGGGTGAAGGCACGAACGTCGGCGTGCGCGTGTAGGTCGCGGACGGCGTCAGCGTGGCGCTGGGTGTGATGGTCGGCGTAAGCGTGTCCGTCGGCTGCGCGGTGAGCGTGCCCGCGACCGCCTGCGCGACCAGCGTCTCAAAGGATGCGGTCGCCGTGCCGTCTGGCGTCGCGGTCAAAACAGCCAGCTGCGTAGTGGTGGGCTGCGTCGCGCTCGGCGTGATCGATGGGCTGGCGGTAGACGTCGCAGAAGGTACGAACGTCGGCGTGCGTGTATACGTCGCGGACGGTGTCAGCGTGGCGCTGGGTGCGTATGTCGGCGTGCGCGTGTTCGTCGGCTGCGCGCTGAGCGTGCCTGCGACTGCCTGCGCGACCAGCGTCCCGATGTGCGCCGTCGCTGTGCCGTTTGGCGTCGAAGAAATGATTACAATCGGCGTGGAGGTAGGCCGTATGGCGCTCGGCGTGGCCGATGGGTTGGTTGTATGGGTAGGTGAGGGCACGAAGGTCGGCGTGCGTGTATACGTCGCGGACGGCGTCATCGTGGCGCTGGGCGTGAAGCTCGGCGTGAGTGTATTCGTCGGCTGTGCGGTGAGCGTGCCCTCGACCGCCTGCGCAACCTGTGTCCTAAAACGCGCGGTGGCCGTGCCGTTCGGCGTCGAAGAAATAATTGCAATCGGCGTAGATGTGGGGCGCGTTGCCGTTGGCGTCATGGTGGCAGGTTGGGTATAGGTCGGGTAGAGCGTATAGGTGGGATAGGGTGTAAACGACGCGGTCGGTGTATGGGTTGCGGTGGCGGTAAAGGTGGCCGTCGGTGGCAGGGTATAGGTCGGCAGCAGCGTGTAAGTCGGGTAGGGCGTATACGTCGGCAGCGGGGGCACTTCCGTGGGCGTTGTGGTGAACGTCACCGTCGCCGTTGCAGTCGGAGGTAGGGGCGTTGGCGTGAAGGTGCTCGTCGGTGGAACCGGCGTGACCGTCGCCGTATCGGACGCCTCAGCCGTTGGTTGTGTGGTCGGAGAAATGGTCGCAGTGGGCAGGGCTGCCGCGGAGGTCGGCGGTTGGGTCAGGGTAGGGGTAGGGGGAATGGTGTCCAGCCTCGCCCGGCACCCCGCCAGGAACAGAACTCCCACGGCGAGCAGTGTTCCCAGAGCGATCCGTCGCACCACGCGTCACCTCCCGTTTGCTGCCAGCGCTTACCACCTGTTGAAGCGATCCCTCAAACAGAGTATACACCATCCGGCGCACGCTAAACCGTCGATTAGCAGGCGGTGTAATGGAAAGAAGATTGGCAGATTACAGAAATGGAGGAGGGGGGATTTTAAACAGACAAAGAGGCTGGTGAGTGTTGGCGACGACCTACTCTCC